>JAFTNI010000228.1 GCA_017451975.1 Clostridia bacterium | reverse complement strand
TGGGGTTTTCTCATCGTACAGGTGATTTGAAAAGCACACGCATAGATCTTTACCAATGTTGCTATTGCGGAAAAACAGTTCAACGAAAAAGCAATATCTATTGGTAATATTATTTCTATTGACTATCTTATAGACATGTAAAAACTCGATAATGAAAATTTTGGAAAGGGAACATTTTGAAACTTTTGATTAAAATTTTAGACCATCCATTTATGCTCCTTATAGCTGGTACTTTACTACTATTATTTCTTTTTTATGGATGTTGTGCTGCCGGTTCATCTAAAAGTGGAGGAAACGGAAAAACTTCGTGCAGAAATTGCGGAAAAGAATCTGTATACGATTTAGGCTATTGTAGAAGTTGCTATCAATCTTTCATGGAGTACACTTACGGCAATAAAGATTAAATCGAATATAAAAAACAGAAGCGCTCGCTTCTGTTTTTTTGCGTTAGTGTGCTTAAATTGTTTTGTTTAAAAAATAATTCTTGAGCAAGATGCTCGTATTTTTGTGCAAAAAGACGAATTAATAGTCTTATTTTTCTACTTGCTTTGTAATATTTCTTTTAAAATGTACTTGACACTGAACTTTTTGAAGTTTATAATATAATTAACAATTATGTAACATTTTCATGTTTGCTTTTTCATTTTTATTACGTATGTCGGGAAGTTGTAATTTTGAATAACGATATCAATGCTTTGTTAAACGATGTAAAAAACGGCAAACCTCTTTCGTTCGATGCCGTTTATTCTCTTTACCTTCCGCTCATACAAAGTGCCACACTCAAGCTTATGAAGGCTTACGGTATTGGGGGCTCGCAGGAAGACGATATTGCACAGGAGGCCGCGCTCGCGCTCTATAAGGCGGCGCTCGCTTTCGACACGGCAAAGGGTGTTTCCTTCGGGCACTATGCAAAAATCTGCATACAAAACAGAATCATATCATATATTCGCAGCAACGAAAGCCACGGCGAAGCGGGCGACATACCCTACGAATTCTATTGCGATATCCCTGCGGGCGGCACGCCCGAGGAGCTTCTTATAAGCGCGGAATCGCTCGGCGAGCTTAACGATAAAATAAGCTCCTCCCTTACAGAATTTGAAGCCACGGTTTTTCGTCTTTACCTCGAGGATTTGTCTTATGAAGACATTTCCCACGCTATTTCCAGGCCCAAAAAGTCTGTAGACAACGCTATAAGCAGGATTAAAGCAAAGTTGCGCAAGCTTTTATGAAATCATTTTCCGAAACCCGTGCGTTTTCGCATTTCAATGTATATTTAATTGTTTTAATCTATATGCCCTAATAGCTTAAAGGAAAGCGTTGTTACCACAAAGATGGCAGTTGAAATCTGTCTGCGGGCGAAATTTTTTAACCATATTTTCAAAGCGAGGTAAGACAAGATGTACCAGGACAAAACTTTAGTTTGCAAAGATTGCGGCGCAGAATTCGTATTTTCCGCAGGCGAACAGGAATTCTATGCTGAAAGAGGCTTCCAGAACGAGCCCCAGAGATGCAAGAGCTGCCGTGACGCAAGAAAGAACGCTACACGTCCCGCAAGAGAACTTTTCACAACAACTTGCGCAAAATGCGGCGGTGAAGCGAAAGTTCCTTTCCAGCCCAGCAACGACAGACCTGTATATTGCAGCGCATGCTACGCAGCAATGAAACAGGAGCAGTAATTTAGTATTTAATAGATTTATAATTTAATAAGTAATGAATTTGCTCACCCCGCCTTCACGGCGGGGTTGTTGTTTTTTCGGGCTATTAACTTTTTAACCAAAATATGGCTCGTTTTTTTGTATACTTATATCTTCGTTTTTCGGTTGACTTTAAAGCCGCTTACATATATAATATAATATATAAAATTATTTAGCAAAGGATTTTTCAAATCAAATGAAAAAAATCGTTTCTCTTTTCCTTATTTTTGCGACATTTATACTCGTTCTTTCCGCCTGCGGCGAAACAGATACAGGCGTGCCGGACGGCATGAAGCTCATCGAAAACGAAAAAGTTACATATAAGCTTTTTGTTCCCGAAAATTGGACTGTAAACCTTGCCGACGGTGTTTCCGGCGCTTACGTTCCCGGCGACAACAGCAACGTTACGCTTATGATAATGATGTATTCCAAGGAATACCAGGGGCTTGAAAGCTTCTGCCAGAAATACTATAAAGATATGGAAGCAACCTTCAAAAACGTTTCCGCACGCGAGGAATATACCGAAAACCAGAAGTTCGGTCAGCTTCCCGCGCTCAAATACGTTTTCACAATCGGCGCTGAGGCTGCCGAAGGCGAAAACGACGATAACGCTGCCCAATATAAATTCATGCAGATTTTCGCGCTCGATCAAAGCACGAGCCAGGTGTATATCTTCACATACACCGCAGCTGCCGAAAAATACAGCGAGCACCTCGACGACGTAAACAAAATCGTTGCCGAATTTATTCACTAATTCAAATTTCACGAGGCAAAAATGACTCTTTCTTATCTCGATAACAGTGCAACCACTCCCCTTTGCCCCGCCGCCGCCGAAAAAATGAAAGCGGTGATGGAGCAAACCTTCGGCAACCCTTCCTCGCTCCACACGCTCGGTATGGAGGCAGAAAAAGCCGTAAGCGAAGCAAGGGATAAAATATTCACCGCCCTCGGCGCAAAAAAAGCGGGCAAGGTAAAACCGCAAATGCTCGTTTTCACCGCTTCGGGCACGGAAGCCAACAACCTCGCGCTCATCGGCGCGGCAACGGCAAAGGAACGCCGCCGCGGCGGTAAAATAATCGTTGGTGAAACGGAGCACCCCTCCGTTACCGAAACGGCAAAATTTCTCGAAACAATCGGCTACAAGGTAGCCTTTATCCCCTCGCCGCGCGGCGTTTGGGATATGGAAAAATATAAGGCGGAGCTTACGGCAGATACAATACTCGTTTCCGCCATGCTCGTCAATAATGAAACGGGCGCTATAAACGATATTGCCGCTATTGCGGCTTTGGCTAAAGCAAAAAACCCCGAAGTGCTCGTTCATTGCGATGCTGTTCAGGGCTTTCTGAAGCTTTCCGAGCCTCTCGCTTCTCTCCCCGCAGACCTTATAACCGTAAGCTCGCACAAAATAGGCGGGCCCAAAGGCGTGGGCGCACTCTTCGTGCGTGAGAAGGTTCTGCAAACAAAGAGCCTTGTGCCGCACATTCACGGCGGCGGCCAGGAAAGCGGTATGCGCAGCGGCACGGAAAACACCATAGGCATTGCCGGCTTTGGCGCGGCGGCGGAATATGAAAGCAAAACGCTTTCCACCACGCTTGAAAACTTCAAAAATCTTCGCGCATATGCAGAAAAGCTTATATCCGAAAAGTTGCCCGACGTGCGCGTAAACACCCCTGCGGGCAAATACGCCCCGCATATAATGAGCCTTACGCTCCCCGGCGTGAGAAGCGAAACCATGCTCCATTTTCTTTCCAGAAGCGGAGTTTTCGTTTCCAGCGGCTCTGCCTGCTCCTCCAATTCGGGGCATAAGAGCCACGTTCTGCTTTCCTTCGGCTTGCCCGAAAAAGAGGCAGACAGTACCATTCGCGTAAGCTTCGGCGTGCAGAACACGGAAGCAGACGTAGATAATTTAGTAAATTCACTTGCCCAGGGGCTTGCTACCCTTGCGCGCAGAACAAAGCAAAGGTAAATCAATGAAAAAAATAATATTCACTCACACCACAGAGGAAACGGAGCTTGCGGGCAAGGAATTTGCCGCTACCCTTTCCCTTGGGGATTTCGTGGCTATGCGCGGCGACCTCGGCGTAGGCAAAACCGCCTTTATAAGAGGCATGGCGCAGTGCCTTGCTCCGCGCGCGCGCGTGCAAAGCCCCACTTACCAGATCGTCAACGAATACCGCGACGGCAAAATTCCCTTT
>JAFTNI010000227.1 GCA_017451975.1 Clostridia bacterium | reverse complement strand
TATGACGAGAAACGCCGCAAGGCAGCCAGCGAATTGGCAAAGAAAAACACAGAAAGATTAAGGAGGCAAGAGCAATGAAAATTCTGTCCTGTGCGTTCAATATGGATACAGCTTGTGTGGAACTGAAATTCAATGACGGCAGCATGATTGCGATTGATACAATCGCCGTGGAGAATGAAGTTGCCGACAATATGTATCAGCGGTCAGAACTGGACTATCTGATCTACAATGAACCGGTGGCATACGCCGAGCTGATACTGAACGGCGATCCGGAAACCTATCTGAAAACTGTAACCGAATACAAGCCTTTGGATAGCTGACCACACGCCTCCAACAGGATTTTTCCTACGGGAGGCGTGCTTTCGTTTATTGATTTTTCGCTTTATATTCTTCCCCCCAAGCTGACATTGCATCAAGGATCGGTTTGAGGCTGTATCCGGTTTCAGTAAGAGTATATTCTACTCTTGGAGGAACCTCGGCATAGACCTTGCGTATTACAAGCTTCTTTTCTTCCATATCCAGAAGCTGTGCAGTCAGCACTTTTTGAGATACGCTACCGATAGACTTTTTCAGTTCACCGAAACGCTTGGTGCCATCCATCAGGTCACGCAAAATGAGAACCTTCCATTTGTCACATATAATCATCAGCGTTGTTTCAACAGGGCAAGCGGGTAATTCCATAATCAAAACCTCCATTAGTTTCTAAAAGGTAACTACGGCACAATATTGTGCCTACTTTACAAAAGATACTATTTGGCTTTATTATATAACTAATGAGTCACCGTTGTCAAGGTGAGCTTAAATAATGGAGGTATCCAAAATGGAAAAAGTAATTGAATTTTTGAAGGCAAATCCCGTGCAGTATCTCGCAACCGTTGGTCGTGACGGCAAGGCGAAGTGCAGACCGTTTATGTTCTGCTGTGAGTACGAAGGCAAACTGTGGTTCTGCACCAACAATACAAAGGATGTTTACAAGGATATGCAGGAAAATCCCGAAATTGAGATTTCCGTATCCTCTCCCAAATTCGCTTGGATTCGTCTCGCTGGCAAGGCTGTCTATGAGAACAATATGGCAGTTAAGGAAATCTGCATTCAGAATCCTATCGTAAAGGGACAGTACAGCGAAGCATCTAACCCGATCTTTGAAGTGTTCTACCTTGATGCTCCGCACGGCATTATTGCTGACTTCTCCGGCAATCCGCCTTACGAGTTTTAAGTAACAGAGTGTTAAAGCCCTGCAAGATCACACTTGCAGGGCTTGGTTTCTTTCGGATACTATGCCACAATATTGTGCTTACTTTTCTAATGGAAACTAACGTGATATAATTTCTATAGCGAGGTGAAATAAATGGACTACTTGAAATATTTAGTGCGGGAGATACATTCAACCGTTGTGGCAACGGTTGATGAAAACGGACTGCCTGTGACCTGTGCTATTGATATTATGGACTATGATGAAAACGGTCTTTACTTTCTGACCGAAAAAGGCAAAGGCTTTTACAACCGCCTTGTGAATAAAGGTTATCTTGCGCTTACCGGAATGAAGGGTGAAGATACAATGTCCTGTGTTGCTCTCTCGGTACGTGGTAAGGCAAAGGAAATCGGTGCAGCTCGTTTGCCAAGACTCTTTGAGCTTAATCCATATATGACGGAGATTTATCCCACCGAAGAAAGCCGAAAGGCACTCACGGTATTTTGTGTCTATGAAGGCAGCGGCGAATGGTTTGACCTATCTAAAAAGCCGATTGAGAGAGCCTCTTTCACATTTGGTAATGCAGTAAAAAGCCAAGAAGGATATTATATCACGGATAAGTGCATTGGTTGTGGCAAGTGCCTTGCCGTCTGTCCGCAGAATTGCATCAGCAAAGGTACACCCTTTACCGTACAGCAGGAACATTGTCTGCATTGCGGAAACTGTCACGAGATGTGTCCTGTCGATGCGGTAGAAAAGAGAGGTTAATATGACACAGAGCGAAAAAAGACTATTTTTAATAAAAGAACTGCTTTCTGAGCAACCGCAGTATAGGAATATGCAAATTCCGCAGAGCGAAGCAGAACAAAGGCGGTTGCTTCGTTCCCTTATGAACGTTCGTCATCCGAAAGCAATAGGCGATGATTTTCTTACTGTGCAGGATGAATATTTGCAAAGTGTGACCGCACACAAAGGTATTACCGACATTGCTGACCTTGAGCAGATCGAAGAAGGTATCTATTTGTGGCAAGGCGATATTACAACGCTCAGATGTGATGCTATCGTCAATGCCGCCAACAGCGGTATGACGGGATGTTATTGTCCTTGTCACGGTTGTATAGATAATGCCATCCACACCTATGCCGGTATTCAGCTTCGCCTTGAATGTGCGGAAATTATGGAAAAACAGGGCTATGCAGAGCCTACAGGAAAAGCGAAGATGACCAAGGCGTATAATCTGCCTTGCAAATATGTTTTGCATACAGTAGGTCCGATTATCAGCGGCAGGGTTGCAAAAAAAGATGAAGAACTGCTTGCATCCTGCTACCGTTCCTGTTTGGAGCTTTCAAGAGAAAACGGCGTAAAAAGTGTTGCTTTCTGCTGTATCTCTACAGGAGAGTTTCACTTCCCGAATGACAGAGCAGCCGAGATTGCGGTGGAGACAGTACGAAAGTGTAAAAGCGACATTGAGGTGATTTTTAATGTTTTCAAGGATACAGATTATGAAATCTACCGGAGATTACTCCGAGCAGATTAAGAAACTGAAAGAGAAAATCGAAACAGCGGATGCTATTATTATCGGTGCAGGATCGGGATTATCCACCTCTGCTGGACTGACCTACAGCGGTGAACGCTTTATGAAATACTTTGCCGACTTTCACGAAAAGTACGGCATCAATGATATTTATTCGGGCGGGTTTTATCCCTTTGAAAGCCTTGAAGAATATTGGGCGTGGTGGTCAAGGCATATCTACTACAACCGCTATGCCGATAAGCCCGGTAAACCTTACTATGATTTACTCACGCTTGTAAAGGACAAGGATTACTTTATTATCACCACCAATGTAGATCATCAGTTTCAGCTTGCAGGATTTGATAAAACAAGGCTGTTCTACACACAGGGCGATTACGGTCTGTGGCAATGCTCTAAACCGTGCCATCAGAACACCTATGACAACGAAGATACAGTACGCAGAATGATAGCCGAGCAAAGGGATATGCGGATACCAACAGAGCTTATCCCACGTTGCCCGAAGTGTGGCAGACCAATGACAATGAATCTGCGCTCTGACGATACCTTTGTTCAGGATGAAGGTTGGTATGCAGCGGCAAAAAGATATGAGGATTTTGTCCGCAGACACAAGAATGTGAATATTCTTTATCTTGAACTCGGTGTTGGCGGTAATACTCCCGTTATTATCAAATATCCATTTTGGAGGTTGACTGCGCAAAATCCAAAGGCAACATACGCTTGTATTAATCTTGGAGAGTGTTATTTGCCCGTAGAACTACAAAAGCAGTCAATCTGCATTGATGCTGATATAGGCGCTGTATTAAAGGTTGTATAAAAATATTGTAATGGGTTGAACTTGCTACAACGATATTAGCAGTCTAATTCACTGTGAAATGACAGGAAAATTTCTCTTGCAGAATGTTTTCATAAATTTTAATAGCAATGCCGTAAAATGTCCAATCACCGTCTGGAAAATCTCGCATAAATATGCTATAATACATCCAAGCCACCTACAACAACTACTTTGTATTCCCGTGGTGGTTTATCACCGCTGATAAGATTTTGATAAGCATCCATCGTACAGCTACAATAATATGGGTAATCAAAATAATCAGAGTAGCAGATGCAATATCTTCTAAACAAAATTGTTTAAGATGCAAGTCCCTGCAACGAGTGGGAATAATTTCGCAGGGGTACTTTCCCGGCTGTAGAGCCGCAAAAGCCCCGATTTTGCGAAGTTGTGGCAACGATTTGGCAACAAAATTTCATTATTCATAAGTAAAGAGCTAACTGATTTAGATTAAGTCAGTTAGCTCTTTTTGTTCTGAAAGCTGCGGCGGTGTTTAAGCCTTCGGGAAGTGACAGATGATGAACGGCGGCAAAAAGTAAAATCATCATCTTCATTTTCCAAAATAAAATATTTCCAAAATTATTGACAAACGATAATTTACGTGCTATAATATTATCGTAAAACAATAATTGAGGTGATGTTATGAAAAGAAAAACATTTTTAATACTTATGGGAGTCGTTTTTATGGCTTTAATGGCTCTTGTACTGTTTGTCGATAGTTTGCCGGCATTTTTTTCTTCCGTACTGGCATTCCCGTTTGAACAGATCGGTGCGGCTCTTCGCGCTTTGGCGCTTACCGGAAATATCGGAAACGGGCTTGCGCTGGCTCTTTGCTTAGCCATCTCCCTTCTTCCCGTGCTTTCTGTACTGCGTCACAAAAGCGAGAAAAATTACATTGGCGAAAACATCGCGCTTTGCTGTATAAGCATTATCGTGTTTATTACCTTGCTCAGTATGGCAAACACATCAAAGCTCCTTTCTGCTTTTCCGTATCTTACTATGGAATCGCTACCTTTAGTTAAAGCTATCGTGAGCGGTGCAGTTTGGTCGGTTATTATCCTCTGGATAATTTTAAGGTTGATAAGACTCTTCCGTAGCGGTAACACAAATAAGCTTTTTCGCTATTTGCGTATTGCGCTTCACGCTCTTTGTATCTTCTTTGTTGCGGCAATTGCAATTTCCTGCGGCAGTGCATTATTAGAGGGGCTTTCCGCTTCGCAAAAAATCATAGATCACGTGATGGAAGTAATACGCTTTATTGTTTCCTCACTGCCTTCTATCTTCGGCATTGTCATTACACTCTCATTGCTTACGCTCCTGGATGCGTATATTGAAAGAAATGAGGAGAATACCGTAAGATATGCTGACTTACTCTCTAAACGCTGTTGCGTGGCACTTGGCGTCACAGCAGCGTCTGCCTCAATTTTTAATGTGTTACAGCTATTACTCTCCCGTTTTCTTTCTGATATTTCCGTCAATGTTGAAATTCCCGTTGTCATTTTAACTTTCATTCTTTTGGTTCTGATTTTATCACGATTGATCGTGGAAAATCGGAAGCTTCAAAACGACAACGACCTCTTTATATAATGGGGGCGTTGGCATGGCAATACGAGTACATTTAGAGGATGTCCTGAAGGATCGCGGGCTGACATCAAAGGAATTATGTGCAAAAATAGGTATCACAGAAGCAAATCTGTCCATATTACGAAGCGGAAAAGCTAAAGGCGTTCGTTTTTCGACTATCAATCGTATTTGCTATTTTCTCGAATGTGATGTGGGCGATATACTGAAATTCGATGGATTTTTGGAGGATGAAGATGAAGAATAAAATAGCTATAATCATACTCGCCTGTGTGTTGGTTATCTCTTTTATTTTAGGTGTAACAGGTGTAGTAACTTTCGCAAAAAATGAATCAAACGGCAACTCGAATAGCGCAATCTCGAATAGCGCAATCAATGATAGATTGATCGGTGTTTTTATCTCTACGGAACAGTTAGATTTGCTTGACTCTGAAAGCTATTTTCAAAATCAAGGTAAAATCTATGCCGTACTTGCAGACGACACCTACACTAATCCGGAAACGGGAGAAACCGTAAAATCAAATAAATATGTTTTTGAAGGCATAGAGGGAATCGCGTATTTTTCCGCAATATATACAGATGAAGAAAGCCGCGTGCAATATTGGAAAACCGTTGGCGATGATACCGTATCCGATGCACATACCAATATCGGCAATAACATCGAAATAAAAGGGACGATTTATGTTTCCGCATCCAAAGGTCCCCACGTTTTCTATTACAACCCTGTGTATCAAACCTCTAACGGCAAGGTATATCTCACTTCCATACAAGATACGAACAACGGCGGTGAACCCTCTGCAGGAATATCCGGCAACCATACTATAAAAGAGAAACAGACGGTTAATATTAATACAGACGGAAAAAGCAAAACCATTAGTTCAAGCATTGAAGTCAGCATCTGTTTTATGGATACGCCCATAGGCACAAACGTACTTCAGTTTGACAAGGACGGCAACATTGTTGCCAAAGATGATTATGTAGCTGGCGAATTGCCATCCAAGATTACGACAAGTTCAGATACAAAATATATTATCGTAGAAACTCATACGAAATCCAAAGATGGTGAGGATACTGTTACGCAAGAGCTGTTTCAACACGATGACAAAAAACTATTTGCCTTTTCTTGCAGAGAAGACGGCATTTGCCTCAAGCAATATTGCAGTATAGTTTGGAATTAAAAGGCACAACCGTCGGTAAGGGGAGCTTCCTTGCCGATGGTTATTTTATAGCGAAAAATGCCCTTCGGGGCATTTTTTCTTGCAATTCCACTAAAAGTAGGGTATTTTTAAAAAAGTATTATATATTTTTTAAAAATCAATGCAATGTGAAGCTATGTTTTCCTGTATATTAGGGTGAAAGGCTTTCAAAATAAATTACGAAGGGAGGATCATTATGACAGATGAAAAAATTGTGGAATTGTATTGGGAACGTTCCGAGGAAGCAATTAAAGAAACCGATAAATTATACGGTAGATATTTTCACTATATTGCCAAAGAGATTCTTCACGATGAGGAAGATGCAAAAGAAATTGTCAATGACACATATTTGAAAGCGTGGAATTCAATTCCGCCGGAGAAACCGCATCCGTTAAAAGCGTTTCTCGGACGGATAACAAGGCAGCTTTCTCTCAATCGGCTTGAGCAAATCAATGCGCAAAAGCGCGGCGGGGGGCAGCATTTCCTTGCACTCGATGAGCTTGCAGAGTGTATACCCGACAGCAGCGCAGGCGAAGACCTTGCATCCAATATTGATTTGACAGATACAATCAATCGTTTTTTAAAAGGTTTACCTGTAGAACAAAGACAAGTATTCATAAACAGATATTGGTACATGAGCTCTATTTCAGATATTGCAACATCTTTTGGCGTAAGTGAAAGCAAAGTAACGTCGATTCTCTTTCGTGTCAGAAAAAAACTAAAAGATCATCTTACAAAGGAGGGATTTGAACTATGAAAAAGGAAGATATATCCAATGCGCTTAATAATATTGATTTCGATATGGTTGAAGACGCATATGAGAGAACAAAGAAAAAAAAGACAGGTAAAAAGCATTTGTTGTTCAGGTTTGGTACAGTTGCAGCATGTCTTATGCTGATTATAGTAGGCGTAGCTACATTGCCGCAGGAAATTACCCCGGGTATTTCTACGTCAGATACTCAGGGCAATAACACAAATCCAACCGTAACGGCAGATGTTTCAACCAATAACACAAATCAATCGGTAACAACGTCTATTTCGGTCAACAGCACAATCTCATCGGAAAATACCGATATTTCAGTCAATAGCACAATTCCGTCGAAAACAACGGTGCCGTTCACTCAAGCACCCCATCCTTCGATTTACGCGCCAAAGGAGTTCACAAGCATAAGCGATTTTGTTGCCTACGAAAAAAGCCTTGGAGAAGCATCAAGCGAATGCTACTATATTCCTTCAAACCTTGGCGATGATTACGAGCTTTATAGCATTCTGCGCCAAGAGAAAAATCCGACAATAACTTACGAGCATATAACCGTAAAATACAAGCTTAAGGGGGCGGATATTGACGAGGAAAACCTTATAGATCTTCGCCAAAAAATTATATCCTGCGAATATTCGGTAAGAGAATACTCCGATAGCGCTTTTGAGAATTACGTGAACAACGGATTTGAGGCTTTTGAGTACAGTGGCAAACAGATTTATAAGATAGATACCTATACGGCAGACAAAACGACACTGTTGAGCTATAGAGTCATTTTCCGTATTGATGGTCATCTTATCGGAATGCATATCCCCGCAACCGACAGCTTTGAAAATATGCTGAAATACATCGATGTAACAAGAGTGGATATTAAATGATGCAAAAGCAAACAAAATGCCCTTCGGGGCATTTTTTATTTGCAATTCCACTAAAAGTAGAGTATTTTTTTAAAAAAGCACTTGCTTATTACGCGGCGTAATATATTATAATACACGTACAAGGAGGTGAAAACAATGCAAAAATACACCACGGGCGAGCTTGCAAAGCTTTGCGGCGTTTCCGTAAGAACAGTGCAGTATTACGACACGCGCGGCATCGTTTCCCCAAGCGAACTTTCCGAGGGCGGCAGAAGGCTTTATACGGAAGCCGACCTTTCAAAAATGAAAACCGTTTGCTTTCTGCGCGAGCTGGACCTGCCGCTTGGCACGGTAGCGGAAATTATAAAAGAAGAAAATTCCGGCGAGGTTATTTCGCTTATTCTCGGTGAGCAAATGGCGCTTCTGCAAAACGAGATAGAGGAAAAGCAAAAGAACCTTGAAAAGCTTTCGAGGCTTCGCCGTATGTTCAAGGAAAACGAAAACCTGCCGCTTGAAGCCATAAACGATGCGGCAAGCATAATGGAAAGCAAAAAGAAAATGAAAAAGCTTCACGCCTTTCTCATTGCCACCGGGTTGCCCATAGAGGTGGCGGAGCTGGTGAGCGTGGCGCTGTGGATAAGCACGGGAATATGGTGGCCCTTTGCGGTATACCTGCTTGTTGCCGTTCCCTACGCCGTATGGATCACGCGCTATTATTTTACACGCGTCGCCTACGTCTGCCCCGAATGCCACGGGCATTTTCGCCCAAGCTTGCGCGAAGCCTTCTGGGCAAACCACACCCCCACCACACGCAAGCTTACTTGCCCCCATTGCGGCAAAAAAAGCTTCTGCGTAGAAATTTACGATGAAAATCACGAAAAAAAGGAGGAAGAATAATGGAACAGATACAAGAATTTCTGCCGTTTCTCATACCGCTTATAATAGTGCAGTTTGCCCTGCTCGGCTATACGCTCTGGCACGTTTTAACGCATACGCACTATAAGCGCGGCAACCGCACGCTATGGCTTATAGTTACCATCGTGCTTATGAACTTTGTAGGCCCCATTCTCTATTTCATTCTCGGCAAGGAGGATGAATGATTTGGCTATACTGGAAATAAAAAACCTTACCAAAAGCTTTGGCGATAAAGCCGTGCTTACGGGGCTTTCGCTTTCCGTGCCCGAGCATAGCGTTTTCGGCTTTATAGGCAGAAACGGCGCGGGCAAAACCACAACTATGAAAGCCGCGCTGGGGCTGGTTTCGCCCGACGGCGGCGAAATTTACGTTGCGGGCGAAAAGGTCTGCCGCGGGCAGACGGGCACCAACCGCCACATAGGCTACCTGCCCGACGTTCCGGAATTTTACCCTTTTATGACAGCGCGCGAATATCTCACCCTCTGCGGCGAAAGCCTTGGTATGAGCAAAGCGGAAATAAAGCAACGGAGCGAGGAGCTGCTTTCGCTCGTGGGGCTTGCGGGTGAAAAGCACCGCGTGCGCGGCTATTCGCGCGGTATGAAGCAGCGCCTGGGCATAGCGCAAGCCTTGCTTTCCCGCCCTAAGCTGCTTATATGCGATGAGCCCACAAGCGCGCTCGACCCCATAGGCAGAAAGGAAATACTCGATATTCTGCTCGCCGCGCGCGAGCAAACGACAGTGCTTTTTTCCACGCACATTCTTTCCGATGCCGAAAGAATATGCACCGACGCAGCTTTTCTGGAGGGCGGAAAAATAGCGCTTCAGGGCAGTATTTCAGAGCTTAAAAGCATACACAGAACACAGGAATTCACGCTGGAGCTTGCGGGCGGCGAGCATATGCCCGCTCTCCTTTCAAAGTTCCCGCGCGCAAAAGCCGTGGGCACGGAAGCTCTTTCCTTCTGCGGAGGTGCGGACGAAATCCACGCCCTGCTTGCATTTATTGCAGAGAAAAAAATAGCTTTTACAAAAATAGAGCGCGCAGAGCCGACGCTCGAAGCACTTTTTATGGAGGTGGCGGCAAAATGAGGTCTTTCTTTGCATTTTTCAAAAAAGAGCTGCTTGAAAGCGCGCGAAGCGGCAAGCTTATGATTCTTGGCGTGCTTTTTATAGCTTTCGGCATAATGAACCCCGCTATTGCAAAGCTTACGCCGTGGATGCTCGAAATTATGGCAGAGGAGCTTGCGGAAAGCGGTATGAGCATTACATCTGTGACGGTAGACGCGCTCACCTCCTGGACACAGTTTTTCAAAAACATTCCTATGGCGCTCATCGCCTTCGTGCTGATATACGGCGGCATTTTCACGCGCGAATATGAAAGCGGCACGCTTTTGCTTATGCTGACAAAAGGGCTTGCGCGCTATAAGGTTCTGCTTGCAAAAGCCCTGCTCCTTCTCTCGCTATGGTCGCTCGGCTATTTTATCTGCTTCGGCATAACGTATGCGTATAACGCTTATTTCTGGGATAATTCCGTGGCGAAAAGCCTTATACCCGCCGTGTTGAATTGGTGGCTTTTCGGCTTGTGGGTAATATGCCTTGCGGTGCTTTTTTCCACGCTTGCAAAGGGCTCTTCCATCGTGCTTCTCGGCACGGGTGCGGGCGCTCTTGGCGCATATCTGCTTTCGCTTTTACCAAAGCTTAAGCCTTATTCCCCCGCTTCGCTTATGGAAAGCGCGGGCTTGCTTACGGGCGCGGAAAGCGCAGACGCTTACGTAAAAGCCCTAATAGTTACGGTCCTTCTGTGCTTTACTTTCATCGCCGTAAGTATACCGATTTTTAATAAAAAAGAGATATAAGCTTAAAAGCCGCCATGCGCGGCTTTTTTCTTTACAGACTATTTGGCGTTGACATATCCCCCTTTTTGTCGTATAATAATACAGTAAAACAATAAAAGGAGAAAAATATGTATACAAAAGAAATACCCGAAATTCTTTTCGGCTCCGCGCTCGAATTTCCCGAAACAACGCCGTTTTTTGCAGAAAGTGCGCCTTTTTGCGCCGTGCTTGCCAAGGCACTTTGCGATGATATAAAAAGAGATCTAGACGTTACGGTAATAATAGACCTTGCAAAAGGCAGGTTTGCCTTCGCTCCGCTTCACCAAAGCGAAAAACCCGAGCTTCACCCCATGGCAGAGGAAAAGGGTAAGCTTTTGCTTATAAACCGCGACGGCTCTAAAAGGAACGTGACGAAGCTCATATTCTACCCACTTGAAAAATTTGCAAAAATCGAAAGCGTTTCTATAAAAATGAATATGTTCGGCAACGTTCAGGTAGCGCCGAAATTCAAAAAATGACTTTTTTTAAATGCCCGTTTTCGGGCATTTTTGCTGTTTTTTTACACACATTTCAAAAAAATTTCATATATCTTTCATAATCCACTTGAAAATACGGCGGAAATAATATATAATTTTAGTTGACAGGTCAACATCCGCCTGAATATTAAAAAATGAAAGAGAGGTCACAACCTTGGAATTCAGTGTAAACAGTCCTTTTCTTTACGCCGTGGCGGCTATAGTTATTATATTCGTTCTGGCGCAGTCCGTTTTCTTCCTCGTTCGCGCATACCGCAGAGGTAAAGAGCTCGGCATGGACGCAAAAAAGCTTCGCAAAGTGGTTTTCTCCACGTCTATCTTCACAATAGCGCCCGCTATTTCTATACTTCTGGGCGTAGTTTCCCTTTCCAAATTTCTCGGCATTCCCTTCCCGTGGATACGTATGAGCGTTATAGGCGCGCTTACATACGAGGTACCCGCCGCAAAAAGCGCGGCAGACGCGCTCGGCATTGCGCTTGAAAACACCATTACAGACCCGAAGGTGTTCACCACTGTTGCGTGGGTTATGACACTCGGAATCATTCCCAGCATCATTCTTCCCCCTATCCTTATGAAGAAGATAAAGGGAGGCATGCTCAAAATAAAGAACAAAGACCAGAAGTGGGGCGATATTTTTATGACGTCGCTCTTTCTCGGTATGATATCCGCATTCCTCGGCGTTGTTTTTGCAGACCTTCGCGGCGGTATTGCAGGCTTCATTCCGCTTTTCGTGCTTCTCGTTTCCGCGGCTCTTATGGGCGTTTGCGGCTTGCTTATAAAGAAGCTCGGCTGGAAATGGCTTGAAACCTATGCTATTTCCATAAGCATGGTGGGCGCGCTCGCCTTCGCCGTTTTCATAACACCCGTTATAGTGGGTTAAGGAGGTAGAAGAATGAATAAGAAAACATCTGGAAATTACATAGAAAAGACCGACGTCTATGGCAAGATATGGATATGGACGGCGGCTGTGATAATAATGCTCGTTCCCGTAGTAATCTGCCTTGCGTATAACGCATGGCCCGTAGCTACAAACGTGCTTAAAGGTCTTCTCGGCGTTGCTCCCCTTTTCTGGACAGTCGGCGTTATAGAGGTTATCACATACACACCCATGCTCGGCGTGGGCGGCACGTACCTCGGTTTCGTTACCGGCAATATCACAAGTATAAAAGCCCCCGCAGCTCTCACCGCTATGGAAAACCTCGGCGTTAAAGCAGACAGCGAGGAGGGCGAGGTTGTTTCCACAATAGCTATTGCAACCTCCTCTATAGTTACCACGCTTATAATAGCCATCGGCGTAGCGCTGCTTACGGTTATTGCCCCCGTGCTCAACCACCCTGCGCTTGCCCCCGCATTCGAAAACATTCTTCCCGCGCTTTTCGGCGGTCTCGGCGTAGTTTACATCAGCAAAAACCCCAAGCTTTCCATCGCTCCCCTCGTATTTATGATAGCTATTTTCCTTATATTCCCCTCGCTTGCGAGCGCCGTTGGCGTGCTTGTGCCCGTCGGCATAATCATTTCGCTCGTTGCAGGCAGAATTATGTATAAGAAAGGCTGGATATAATATGCCCGTTCTCTTTACAATACTCGGGCTTCTTGCCGTGCTTATAATCGTTATAGTGGTGCGCACGCTCTGCTTCAAGCCCGAAGAGCTCCCCCCTGTAAAAGAAGAAAAAATAGAGCTCGACCACGATAAAATAGTTGCCGATATGGTCGATATGATACGCTGCAAAACCGTTTCCAACCGCGACGAAGCGCTTGTAGACCGCGCGGAGTTTGCAAAGTTCGAAGCGCTTCTGCGCGAGCGCTTTCCGCTTATTCACGAAAAATGCTCATTTGAGAAAATAGGCAAAACGGGGCTTCTCTACCGCCTTGCGGGGAAATCCTCCGAAAAGCCTTCCGTCTGCATGGCGCACTACGACGTTGTGCCCGTGGAGGAAGCGCTATGGAGCACGCCCGCATTTGAGGGCATTGTAAAGGACGGCTTTATAATCGGCCGCGGCACGCTCGATACAAAGGGCACGCTCTGCGGTATTATGGAGGCGCTTGAAAAAATGCTTGCAGAGGGCTTCACCCCCGCAAACGACCTCTACCTCTCCTTTTCCGGCGAGGAGGAAATAGACGGTGCCTCCTGCCCCGATATAGTTGCCCACCTCGAGAAAAAGGGCGTAAAGCCCGCCATAGTGCTCGACGAAGGCGGTGCCGTGGTAAACAAGGTTTTCCCCGGTGTTTCGCGCGAATGTGCGCTTATAGGCATAGGCGAAAAGGGCGGCGTAAACCTAAGGTTTTCTATGGATTCCGAGGGCGGCCACTCCTCCACTCCCCCCGTGCACACCATATGCGGCAAGCTTGCAAAGGCTATAACCCGTATAGAATCAAAGCCCTTTAAATATCAGCTCACAAAGCCCGCGGCGGAAATGTTCGACGCTATGGGCAGAAACGCGAGCTTCCCCATGCGTATGATTTTCGCAAACCTCTGGCTTTTCAAGCCCGTGCTGGGGCTTTACGGCAAAATTTCGGGCGGTGAAATAAACGCGCTTCTCCGCACGACGGTAGCCGTTACGCGTATGGAGGGCAGCGAGGCGTACAACGTGCTGCCGCCCAAGGCGAGCTTCGGCGTAAATATGCGCCTTATCGGCACAGATACAATAGAAAGCGCCACGGAATACCTGCGCAAAACCATCGATAACGATAAAATCAAAATAGAGCTTGTAAGCGGTATGAACCCTTCTATTTATTCCGATACGACCTGTGAGGAATGGGGCAAGCTGAAGCAGGCTATACACGAAACGTGGGATGAAGCCATAGTTTCCCCTTACCTTATGATGGCTTGCAGCGATTCGCGCCACTACTGCCGTATTACCGACAGAGTTTACCGTTTTTCCGCTATGCGCCTTTCCAAGGAAGAGCGCGGTATGATACACGGCAACAACGAGCGCATACCGATTGAAACACTTATAAAAACAGTTGAATTTTACGTAAGATTTATGCGTCTTCTTTAAATTTGTAAGCAATAATCGCAGATTTTTCTCTGCGATTATTGCTTTTTTTGCAAAAAAGGCTTGCCTTATCAAAATTATTGTGCTATACTACGAAATGGTGTGGAATGTGCATAACGCACAATTTAAAGTTATATTTGTAGTTAATTCACACCAAAAAACTATTCTTTGGTTACCGGAGGGGCTTCATGAAAACAGTTATCTTCGATATGGACGGCTTGCTTGTGGATTCCGAGGTGCGCGCGCTGAGAGCTTGGCGCGAGGTTGCCGCAAAGCACGGTATAGACGGCATAGACGAGCTGTTTCCGAAAATTATCGGCATGAATACGTATACGCGAGGGGAGCTTTTCCGCAGCGTATACGGCGAAAACTTCCCCTATACCGAGTGCAACGAGGAGGTTCGCTCGCTTGCGCACGGCTACGAAGCCGAAACACCGGTGCCACTGAAAAAGGGCGTGCGGGAATTGCTTTCCTATTTCCGTGAAAACGGGTTTAAGATAGCAATTGCTTCTTCCGGCCTTCTGGCGACCATAGAGCGCAGAATGAAATACCACGGCATCTTCGATTATTTCGACGTTATAGTTTCCGGTGAAATGGTTAAAAACAGCAAGCCCGACCCGGAAATCTTCCTCCTATGCTCCGAAAAGCTCGGGGTACACCCCGAGGAAATAACGGTTTTTGAGGATTCTCAGAACGGCATAAAAGCCGCCCACGCCGCAGGT
>JAFTNI010000226.1 GCA_017451975.1 Clostridia bacterium | reverse complement strand
CACCAGCAACGTGAATATCGCTTTCCCGCGATATATTGAGCCATATAAAATCGTTCTTTTCAAGGTCAATGGCGAAAAGATATGCATACGTGCTGTCGCAGTTGATAGTAAAAGAAGATTTCACGGTTTTGGGTTCAAAAACCTCGCCGGAATCGTTTATGTCGCGAAGCATATACCCCGCCTTGCACAAGCACTTTGCAAAGGTAGTGGTTGAATATACGTTGTTGCAGAATACAAGGTGTTTTATCTCGGGGTGCTTTTGTTTGAATAAAGCTACGTCTAAATCAAAGTATTCAGAACCGCCGTCATACCCCGCAGTCTGGTCGCCCGAAAAGGTGAGCTCAGGCGATTGGCTATCGTACATCGTTCTCCAGGAAAATTCTGTCTGTCGACCGTCTTCGCCGATGCCGATAACGCTTAAATCGATATCGTTTACCTTTTCCCAATATGTGAAAGCGCGTATCTTCTTCCCTTCCTCTATGTGTATTCGTGAGCCTTTGGGTAAAACACCAAAGCCGCCGCTTGATGTGTTTTCCTGTACGGGCAGTGCGATATTGTACATTTCGGGCGAGATGTACACCTTGCCAAGCTTGCCCGCAAGAAGCTCCGCAAGGCTTTTGCGCATTACCGCAAGAAGCTCCTCTACTCTTTCGGAAGAAAGAGCCGATTTCCTTTTTGCCTGCTCTTCTTCCGTTTCCTTATGAATTCTAAGCCTGTTATAGCGTGTAAATTTGAAGAAGCGCCCCGTATCTACCGCATAATTTGCATACTGCATAGTAAGCTGTATAAGTATTATTGCATTATCTGTCTTTATGGAATCCATAACGAAAGCAATTTCGCTTTCATCTTTGCATCTGCTGAGGATATAGTTGAGGTGGCGCAGAAGAGCGCCCGAGCCCTTGCCTTTGCAAAGGCAGGTTACGGCGGCTTCTATATCGCTCGCCGTCATTGCGCGCTCAAATTCAGAATACACGGAACGGTTTTCCTTCCCGCGCATAAGTGCAACGAATTTTTCCGCTTTAGGCGTTTTCGGCTGGTAATGAATATGGTGGAGCAAGCCGCACCATATTGCCTTCTTCTCAAAGCACTCCCTTACATTGAGGTAACCGCTTTCAAAAATGATATCTATCATTTTTGAAATAAATTTTCGGTCTTTGTTGCGCAAGTTCAGTTTTTTTATGTTTTCGTTATCATAATACGTGTAGTTTATGATATCCACGAGCTTTATAACATCGGAAAGGAACAAGAATCTTGCATATTTCGGCTCTCTGCTGTCCATAAGCAGTTGAATTGCCGTATCCTTGCAAGCACATTCCTGAATTTCGTAGTTATAGCCATTTATATAAGCTTTTACAATATTGTAATGAAAATCACTCAGTGGGCGCGTGCCCTTGAGCATATCTTCTATATATCCTTTGAGCTTTTCTATCGCTTCCTCTTCCGTCAGTATTACGAATTTTTTTATTTCAGCCTCTTCTTTGAAAGCAAGCCTTTCAAATTCTTCCTCGAAAAGCGAATACCCTGCTTCCGAAAAGTTATCAAGCCCATATGTAACGGCATAGTGAAAAAGCTGGTCGAACAAAAGTGCATCAGGCGAAAGTTCGCTCACGGAAGCGGGAAAATTGCGGTAAAACGGGTCGGGCACATCTTCCCCGAGCATATCCGCCACAAAAGGCAGCATATCCTCGTGCGCATAAATCGCGCCGCTCGTGATACTGATATTGAATTTATTTGCAAGCGCGAAGCGGGCGGCAAATGCGTTTTCGCTTTCACCCATGCTTACCAAAGCCCCTTTTATAAATAAAAATTCAAGAAATTTTCTGTTTAACATATTTTTCTCCATATTTTTGCAAACTGAATTGCCGAACTGTTTTCATTCCGGTGCTCTACCGCTGAGCCACGTTCCAACGGAACGGGAGGATTTGAACCTCCGACCTCCGGATTATAATTCAGAAAGAAGTAAGCCCGGCTAGCTGTTTGCAGCTTTGTGGATCGCGGCACTATTTTAACTTTCGAAAAATGAAGTAAGCACCGCTAGCTACTATTGAACGTGAATTGCAAAACTGAAATTTGATTATCAGTCAAATGCCGTACGGCGAAATAAGCCTTGCTAGCCCGTTCGTATACCCGCAAAGCACGTATAACACCTTGCGGATACTTGTATAGTATATCATATTTTATTAAAGCTGTCAAATACTTCGTGCGGTATATTATAAAGAACAATTCAAAAATCATCTTAATATAAAAAAGATATTTCATTTTGTTACAATTCAGGCACTAATTTTAGGTAGTTTTGCCATTTTTTATATATAGCCACATAAAACATTTGACATTTTCGTATAAGTATTATAAAATATTATTATATTGTAAAAGTTATAAAGAGGTGATTGAAATCAAAAATAAAATAGATCGCGTAGTGCTGCAGGAAACAGCGTATATCGCCGTTTGGACACTTATTCTGAGCGCAGTGATGCAAGCGGTTTTTCTTATTATCGGTATGTGGGATTACACCGTTATATTAGGAAACCTTCTCGGTGCCGCCGCAAATATGCTCAATTTCTTCCTGATGGCGTTGACGGTGCAAAAAGCGCTTGAAAAGGAGGAAAAAGAAGCTAAACAAACGATGAAGCTTTCGCATTCCCTTCGTATGCTAATGCTTTTCGTTGCCGCTGTGCTCGGTATAGTTTTACCCTGCTTCAACACTTTCGCTTCGGTAATTCCCTTTTTCTTCACGAGAATTGCAATAATGTTCCGCCAATTTTTCGGCAACAAAAACGCGTGAAAACAAAATTCCCAAGGAGGTGTATAGCAAAAAATGAAACAAAAAAATCTCCGCTTTAAAATAGCGGATGGGCTCTATATCGCAATTATGGTTTT
>JAFTNI010000225.1 GCA_017451975.1 Clostridia bacterium | reverse complement strand
TAAAATATCGTTCTTGTGAGTTAATTCTATTAGGTTCATTGCACGCACCTACAAATTCTTATTTATCGTTCTGTTTTATCGCCAGTTTCGCCTTTGTATTACAAAGGCGTCGGGCAAAGCCCATACCCCTACAATGTTGAATATATTATAATACAAATCGGCAGAGAAAACAAGTTCTCTGCCGAAAATTATGTGTCGCGGACCGTCGAGGACGCCGATCCCTACAATTTTGTAAACATCCTTATGAGAACGCTCCTAAACCGTTGCGCTTTTTATCATCTCAAAATCTCGTATTTGATAAGAGAGGTGTTGCCGGAATTACCGTTGGTAAGGCCGCCCGTTATAACAACGGCGTCGCCCTTGCCTGCAAGCCCCGTTTCCTTTGCCACACGCGTTGCGTGGTAGAAAAGCACGTCGGTAGACTGAAATTCCTCGCTCATAACGGGGTAAACCGCCCAGGAAAGCCCAAGCTTTTCGCGCACGCGCTTTACGGTGTCCATTCTTCTTTTATGCTCGGCATATGTGACGTGCGAAAAGTTGAAACGGGCTACGTTCATGCCCGAAAGCATCATTTTTTCAAGAACCTCTTCACTTTCGCAAGCGGGGCCCATCGTACATATTATTTTAGTTTTCTTCATAAAAATATCATCTCCGATTTTTTTGCATTGGCAAAAAACAATTTGCTATTATTTTAACACAGTATGCCACCGCCGTCAAAATCATATGCCCAAGGTTATTACAAATCCCGCCTATTGATAAACTTTTTTGCCGCAAAATTACTTGACAAAATTCGTTATCCGAGTATAATATATAGTATATCGAACTATATTTCGGTTATTTTATCTATAAAAATTTTATAAGGAGGAAACACAAAATGAAGAAACTCGTAAAAGTTCTCGCTCTCGTAGTTGTTGCAGCTATCGCTTGCCTCGCTCTCGCTTCTTGCGGCGGCCTTTCCGGCACATACGAAAACAAAGGCGTTTTCGGTCTTGGCGCAACAGAGCTCACATTCAAGGGCAACAAAATTACGATCGAAACACTCGGTCTCGAAGCTGAAGGTACATACAAAATCGACGGCGACGAAATCAAGATCGAAATCGAAGACAATGACGAAGATGAAGCTTCTTGGGATGACCTTCTCAAAGCTTGGGACGGCACATTCGACTTCGAAAAAGAAGACGATTACATCAAAATCAACGGTGTAAAATACGAAAAAGCTGACTAATCAACGTCAAAACTTAAGGCACTCATAAGAGTGCCTTTTTGTTTTGCTTTTTATCTTTCATTAAGCGGGATATATTCCCTATCTGATTTAACACTTATGTATGCCGGACGGATTATTTTTCCCGCGTTTTGTATTTCCTCTATTCTGTGAGCACTCCAGCCCGCTATACGAGCTATTGCAAAAATAGGCGTGAAAAGCTCGTAAGGAAGCCCCAGCATTTTATATACCATACCGGAATAGAAATCGACGTTGGCGCTCACTCCTTTATAGATCCTGCGTTTTTCGGCAATGATCTTCGGGGCAAGATTTTCTACGGTTTCATAAAGTTCAAATTCTTCCTCCATTCCCTTTTCCACCGAAAGCTTTTTTGCAAACGTGCGCAGTATATCGGCGCGTGGGTCGGAAATAGAGTAAACTGCGTGCCCCATACCGTATATAAGCCCTGCACGGTCGAAGGCATCTTTATCAAGCAGCTTAGTGAGATATTCCGCTATTGCAGCCTTGTTTTTTGTATCTATATTCGCCTTCATATCGTCGAACATCTGCATAACCTTTATGTTTGCTCCGCCGTGGCGCGGCCCCTTGAGCGAACCGAGTGCCGCAGAAACGGCAGAATAAGTATCTGTTCCGGAAGAGGTCACCACGTGTGTTGTGAATGTGGAGTTATTTCCGCCGCCGTGTTCTGCGTGAAGCACCAGCGCAATATCCAGAAGCTTGGCTTCAAGCGGAGAATATTCGCCGTTTTCGCGAAGAATATATAGCAGATTTTCTGCTGTGGAAAGCCCCGGCTTCGGGTAATGTATAAAAAGGCTCTGCCCATTGTGGTAGTGGCGGAAGGATTGGTAACCGTAAACAGCCAGCAGGGGAAACTGCGCTATAAGCGCAATACATTGGCGAAGAACGTTTGCCGTAGAAACATCATCAGGGTTTTCGTCATATGCGTAAAGAGCGAGCACGCTTCTGGAAAGAATATTCATCATATCTTTGCCGGGCGCCTTAAGTATCATATCGCGTACGAAGGAGGGCGGCAGAGTACGATATTTTGCAAGCTCGGCAGAAAACTCCTCAAGCTCCGCTTTATTCGGCAGCTTTGAAAAAAGAAGGAGGTAAACCGTTTCCTCAAAGCCGAAGCGACCGTCATCCGCAAAGCCTTTAACCAGGCTGCGCACGTTTATGCCGCGATAATAGAGCCTGCCATCGCAAGGCACCGGCTCACCCGTAGCGTCCTTTTCTTTTGCTATGATCGTGGAAATTTCCGTAAGCCCTGCTACAACTCCCGTGCCGTCAAGGTCACGCAAGCCGCGCTTTACGTTATTTTCAGAATACATTTGCGGTGATATATTATTGCTCAGATCAGAAAGAGCAGCAAGCGCCTGTATATATGGGGTCACCTCGGAATAATTATTCATTTTTGTTTTCTCCTAGCCTGTATTACTGTATATATATACTACCATATACCGTTTGATTTAGCAATAGACAAAATTTAAACAATCTGTAAATTGTATCTATACAAGCAATACCATAATGGGTATTGTCAGTGCCGAAAGCCCCGTGGAAAGCAGCACGAGGTTTGCGGCGGTTTCCTGCCCCTCGCCCAGCATTTCGGCGAAATTCAGCACAACGCTTGCCGTGGGGCAAGCCATCATTATATAAACGGCGGCGCGCAGGTTTGCCTCCACGGGGCAAAGCAGAAGCAAGCCGAGCGCAAGAAGCGGAAAAGCAAAGCCCTTTGCCGCCACTATAAGATACTGCACGGGCGTTGCAAAAACGGAGCGCAGGCGCACCGTGGCAAGGCGCATACCCATTATAAGCATACAAAGCGGAGTGGTCATGCGGGCAAGAAGCGTTACCATGCCATCAAGCTGCTGCGGCAGGGCAGCCCCGCTTACGAAAAGCGGCACGGCGACAACGAGAGAAACCACAGCGGGGTTCAATATAATTTTCTTGGCGCTCATATATTTTCTGTCGTTCGTTATAATAGCAGAGGCAAGAGTCCAGCCCAGAACGTTCATGGCAAGCGCAAACATTGCGGAAAAAGCCACCGCTTGCGGGTAATCGGGCAAAAGCGCCTCCAGTACGGGCACACCCATAAAGGCGCAATTGGAAAAGCAGAGCGCGAGCGAATATATGCGGTAGCGTACATCGCCCGATTTTTTGCGGAACAGAACGAAGCGGAAGAAAAGAAGCCCCGCCCCGAAAAGCACAAGCACGAAGAAAAACACAAAAAGCATATCGCAAAGCATCGCAAGGGAAAATCTACCTGCATAAAAGAATAAACCGTAAGCGCAGGCTGACAAACGTACATAAGAAGCTTTGCAAAATCTGCAATAGCCGCGCTTTTCACAAGCTTAGTTTTAACCATAATAAAGCCTGGGCAAGCATAGAGCAGCATAACGCCCACGGTGGCAAGCGCAATAAAAAAGCTTTCCATAAAATCACCTCTCGGGAAAGAATATTTTTAGAATATATTATCACACTTCCCCGCCTTTTTCAAGTAAAAAAACAGATTTGTAAATATTTCATTTTCCCTGCATATTTCACCGCAAGGGCAAATATATTTTTGTATGAACAAAAAATATTTGGGAGGAATACCAAAATGAGCAATATATACCGCGATATTTCCACCCGCACGGCGGGGGATATTTACATAGGCGTGGTAGGCCCCGTGCGCACGGGAAAATCCACCTTCATAAAAAAATTCATGGAAACGGTTATAGTTCCCAACATTCAGAATGACTACGATAAAAAGCGCGCCAAGGACGAAATGCCCCAATCTGCCGCAGGTAAAACGGTTATGACAACAGAGCCGAAGTTTATACCCGATGAAGCAGTTACCGTTATTCTCGACGGCGGCGAGGAATTTTCCTGCAAAATGATAGATTGCGTTGGTTATATCGTGCCCGAGGCGCTGGGCAACTACGAAAACGGCGAGGTACGTATGGTTATGACACCCTGGTCCGATGAGCCGATGCCCTTCGACCGCGCCGCTGAAATAGGCACGGAAAAGGTTATACGCGAGCACGCGACAATAGGCGTGCTCGTAACGTGCGACGGCACCTTTGGCGATATTCCGCGCGGCAACTACGAGGCGGCGGAAGCGCGCGTGGCAAGCGAGCTTCACGAAATGGGTAAGCCTTTTGTAATCGTGCTAAATTCGCAAAAGCCCGAAAGCGCAGAATCTACAGCGCTTGCGCTGGAGCTGGAGAAAAAATATAAAGCTCCCGTGGCGCTTGTAAACTGCCTGGAGCTTGACAAAGAGGATATAGGCCACATTCTGGAGCTTGTGCTTATGGAGTTTCCCGTAACGGAAATAAGGGTTAAGCTGCCGCCGTTTATAGCCACGCTGGAAGAAAACCACCCCGTTTACAAAAGCGTGCTTGCCGCCACCACGGAATGTGCGGAAAATATAAAGGTAACGGGCGATATAGCCGCCGCATTTGCCTCTGCCGCAGAAAACGAGTTTGTGGCAAGCGCATTTGTTTCTCGCCTCGACCTCGGCACGGGCAAGGCGGAAATAACGGTAAACGCCGCCGACGGTCTTTTCTACCGTCTTATGAGCGATATTGCAGGCGTGGAAATAGCCGACGATGCCGACCTCATGGCAACGCTGACGGAATTTACAGAGTCAAAGAAGAAATACGATAAGGTTGCCGCCGCAATAGACGAGGTAAACTCCACAGGCTACGGCATAGTTGTGCCCGATATATACGACCTCACGCTGGAGGAGCCCGAAATCGTGAAAAAAAGCGGCGGCTGGGGCGTGAAGCTTTGCGCTTCCGCGCCTTCTATCCATATGATAAAGGCAGATATAAAAACAGAGGTTTCGCCAATAGTCGGCACGGAAGCACAGTCGGAGGAGCTTGTGAACTTCCTTCTGCGCGAATTTGAAACAGACCCGCGCCGTATTTGGGAAACAAATATGCTCGGCAAATCGCTCTATGAGCTTGTGAACGAGGGCTTACACGCAAAGCTTGCGCATATGCCCGACGACGCACGCGCACGCCTTTCCGAAACACTTGGCAGAGTTATCAACGAAGGTGCGGGCGGCCTCGTGTGCATTATTCTTTAATGGATATTATAGAAAAAAGACCGCCCTCAGCGGTCTTTTTCCATTTCCACGATATTATCCATAGATTTCACTATCATGCCCTCGTCTATAACACCGCGCACGGGGGTAAGCGGGTAAATGCGCGAGCCCTTGCCTATAACCGTGCCCGGGTTCAGCACGCAGCCACAGCCGACATCGGCTCCATCGCCAAGTATCGCGCCTAGCTTGCGAAGACCCGTAGCATATTCCGCGTCGCCATGTACCGTAACATTTCCGCCGCCCGATTTGAGGTTGGAGCATATAGCCCCCGCGCCCATATGCGCGCCCGCGCCGAGCACGCTATCGCCAACGTAATTGTAGTGCGGCACCTGCGCGCGCTCCATAAGAACGCAATTTTTAAGCTCGGAGGAATTGCCTATAACGCACCTTTCGCCCGTTATCACGTTGCCCCTTATATACGCACCGGGGCGCACCTCTGTGCCCGCGCCAAGCACAGCGGGCGGGTCTATCGTTGCAAACGGGCTTATTTTCACGCCCTCGCCCACAAGCACGCCCTCCCTCAAAAGCGAAAAGCCTTCGGGCGGGCTTGCCAGAAGCTCCGCTATATATTCCTTTATTTTCGGCAGAATTTCCCACGGGTACTCCGCGCCATCGAAAAGCGGCGATATATAATTCGGCAAAGAGCCGAAAAGCTCTGCCGTTTTCACTTTTTTATTCAACGCAATAGCCCCTTTCCTTAATAACCTCTGCAATAGCCTCTGCGTGTGCGCGGCATTCTTCCGCACTTTCGCACTCTACCATAACGCGCAAAAGCGGTTCCGTGCCGCTTTTGCGCAGCAGAACTCTGCCCTTGCCGCCTATTTCACGCTCCGCTTTCGTCGCCGCCGCGCGCACGGCGCTATCGTTCATCGCCGCATTCTTATCGCTCACGCGCACGTTCTGCGTATACTGCGGGTAAAGCACCACGGGTGATGCAAGCTCTGAAAGCGATGCCTTTGTGTCGCAAAGCTCCTCTGTAAGCATTATCGCTGTTAAAATACCGTCGCCGGTGGTGGCGTATTTTTTTATTATAATATGCCCCGATTGCTCGCCGCCCAGCGCGTAATCGTTTTCCTGCATACATTCGTAAACGAAGCGGTCGCCCACAGTCGTCTGAACGCATTTCATGCCCGCTTCACCAAGGCTTGCCACAAAACCGCTGTTGGACATAACCGTTGCCACAACAGTGTCGTTTTTCAGCATTCCGCGCGCGTGCAGGCGTTTGCCGAGTATATAAAGCATTTTGTCGCCGTCTACTTCATTTCCCTTTTCGTCAACGGCTATGCACCTGTCGGCGTCGCCGTCGAAGGCAAAGCCTACGTCTAGCCTGCGCTCCTTCACAAGCGTGCGCAGTTTTTCCGTATGGGTGGAGCCGCAAGCGCGGTTGATATTAAGCCCGTCGGGCTCTGCGCCGATAACCTCTACGTGCGCGCCGAGAGCGCTGAAAACCGCCTTGGCTATCATCCACGAAGCGCCGTTTGCGCAATCCAGCCCTATGCGAAGATTTTTATAGGAATGGGATGCAAGCGAAATAAGGTAAGCCATATATCTGTTTCTGCCCGATGCGTAGTCTACAATACAGCCTATCTTCTCCCCCTGCGCCTCGGGCAAATCGGCGGTGCTTACGCCCAGCGCCTTCATATCTCCGTCTATATAATCCTCTATAAGCGCGGTGGTAGCATCGTCTAGCTTTTCGCCGTAGCGGTTTATAACCTTTATGCCGTTATCGTAAAACGGGTTGTGCGATGCCGTTATCATTATGCCGCAATCGAACCCATCTTGCCGCGTAACGTAGGAAACGCTGGGCGTTGTGGTAACGTGCAGCATATAAACGTCTGCGCCCGAGGCGGCAAGCCCCGCCGCAATGGAATATTCCAGCATATAGCTTGAACGGCGCGTGTCCTTGCCCAAAACAACGCGCGGGCGCGCGCCAGCTTTCGCACAGCCCGAAAGCGGCGAGGAATAATACCAGCCGAGGAAGCGGCCTATTTTATATGCGTGCGCAGAGGTAAGCCCTACGCCCGCCTCACCGCGGAAGCCGTCTGTGCCGAAATATTTGTTTTTTATTTTTTCCGTTGGCTTCTTTATGCTGTTCTGCTCTTTCAGAAGCTCATCCGTAGTAATGCCGAAAAGCTCGCAAAGCTGAATGATTTTTTCTATCTGCGTCACGTCCTTATCCATTTCCCAGCTGTACACAGCCTTGCGTGAAACAGAAATTTTTTCTGCCAGCTCCTCCTGGGAAATGTTCCCCATCGTGCGCAGTGCCGAAATTTTTTCGCCTATCGTCATAATATGCCCTTTCTTTCCGTTTAGGTTGATATAATTAATTATATCAGAATTTTTTTTAGAAATCTACCATTTTCTCTTTACAATTTCCGCAATCTTGGGTTGCTATTTTTATTATATAATTAATTATATGCAGTAATATTCAAAAACGTGAGATATTTTTTGTAAATATCGGATTACAAAAACATACGAAATGATTTTTTAGGTTATACGAAAAAAAGCATTTGCAATCGTCTCTGCATTCTTAGCGGAGAAATAGGCGGCGGAAGTACCGAGGCATTGATTTGCCTCGGTATTTCTGTTTTTTTGAGGGTTACGATGCGATAGCATCGGATGTTCTCACGGTATGCTGCTCTCTGAATCCTACGGTGAACACGATGTCGATATCGTTGCCCTCGGTGCGTGACCACTTTTCCTTCTTCTCGTAGACATATATCTTGGACACGAATGCGTGTACGATCTCGGGAGTCAGCTCCTGAATATCAATAAATCTGTTGGCATTGGCAATGAAATCGTCAATCGAATTTCTTTCCTCACCATAGCTCGCTTCAGCTTCTTCAAGTTCGGCGAGCTTTTTTGATAGCGTTGTTTGCTCAGATTCGTAGCTCTGCGCCATCTTATCGTAACGCTCGTCTGTGATACGTCCGCTGACGTTGTCCTCGTAGAGTTTTTGAATAATGCGGTCGAGCTCGTCAATACGCTTGCGTGTTTTGATAATTTCAGCTTTTACTGCTTTGAGCTTCTTTTCATCTTCATCACGCTTTTTTGCACGAGATTTCTCATAGAACACCTCGGGATTTTCTCTTGCGAGCTCTGTTACCCATCGTATCTGCTGAAGAACGATCTGCTCAAGTGCCATAGCGTTGATCTGATGCGCCGAGCATCTGTCCTTACCCTTGCGCTGATAAAACCCGCAACTGTAATAGTTTTCTTCGGGACGCATGGTCTTGGCTCTGTGGAGATACATCCGGTTGCCGCAACTGGCACAGGCGATAACGTTGTGGAAGATATCTACTTTGCCCGACTTATCGGGACGGTTGCGACCATCAAGGATAAGCTGTACGGTTTCAAAATCCGATTTGCTGACGAGAGCTTCGTGTGTGTTCTCGAATATCAACCATTCTTCCTTGGGCAAGCGTATCTGCTTTTTGACCTTGAATGACTTGATCTTCGTCTTACAGTTTACGGTGTTGCCAATATAATCCTGATTGCGGAGGATGGAACGTATCGTGGTGCTTGACCATCGGTAAGGATCGGTGATATCAACACCGCTGTGTACGTATCCGTATTTCTGATAAAGATATTGTCCGGGAGTGATAATCTGATCGTTCTGTAAGCCCTTGGCTATCTTTTTGAGATTGGGATCCTTAAGGAATTCTCGGAAGATACGGATGACGATGTCCTTGGTATCGGGATCTGGGATGATATTTCCGGGATTATCAGGATCCTTGATATAACCATAAGGCGCATTCGTAGCGAGGCGTTCGCCTCTCTTGGCTTTGCTCTGAAATGTGGCTCTGACCTTGTGACTTGTGGTCTGGGCGTGCCATTCGTTGAAGATGTTGATGATGCCAAGCTGCTGTCCATTCTCGCTGTGAAGGCTATCGTAGTTATCGTTGATAGCGATAAACCGCACATCATATTCGGGAAATGTCAGCTCGATATACCGTCCGGTCTCAATATAGTTTCTTCCGAGACGGTACAAATCTTTTACGATAATGATACCGATCTTGCCATCTTCCATGTCTGCCATCATACTTTCAAAGCCGGGACGGTTAAAATTCGTACCGCTGAATCCGTCATCAATATAGAATTTCGTATTGCGGAAGTCTTTGCTCTTGGCATAATCCGTTAGGATCTTTCTCTGATTCTGAATACTATTTGATTCGCCCTGCATGGAATCCTCATGGCTGAGTCTGCAATACAGAGCTGTGATTTTTTCGTTTGTTTCGTGCATGGTTGTTCTCCTTTCTACTCTTAAACCATTTGTTTTACAAAACAACCGAATAAGCTGCAAGCATATATTACCACAAAGGGCTTTATATATCCAGCGTTTTTCGGAATGTTAAGAGTAAAGTAACATCTCATAATTGTCATCTGTTTCTATCGATCAGCTCGTCTATTTTATCGAACGCCGTGGCTTCTTTGCTTCGGTCAAGGTAATTCATAACGTGATAGACCTTGCCGTTGATCTCATGCTCACTCTGAAAACCAACGTAGTTTTCCTTCTGCGCTTCATAGTAACGAGCGAATGCTTCGGGATCCTGATAGCCTGTTTTGCCGTGTGTATCCCGAAATAAAAACTGAATGGTAAGTAGAATTCTTTTGAACCATCCGGCATTTATATACTCGTCACGGACGAACCAAGTAGAGAGGATCTCATCTTCTTTTCTTTGCTTTTCCGCTTCCATCTCACGGCGCTTTCGTTGGACTTCTTCCCAATCTTCGATGTGTTCTCCCTCACGAAGACGGGTGCGGTCGTCATGAAACAGACAGCATATTCGTTTCCATAATTTTTTAATTGTCATCCTCAAGCTCCTTTTCTGCTTTTTCTTTGTTTTGCGGTGCAAATTTTGATTACATCCAAAGCCCATAGCCTTGTTCTTCCTCCTGCTGATTATTTGCGGAATAGTAAACGAGAGCTTTAGGCTCGACCTTGATGCCCATTGATTCAAGTATCATCACGGTCATTTTGTCGAGCTGGTGATCCTCAACGGGCGGCGTGAATCGTTCTTCATACGGAATGCTCTCCAACAAGCCTTTGAACAGATTGAAGAGGCCGTCTCCAACGGTGCAGGTGTGTTCGGGCTGGGAGTGGTTCATATAGGTCTTGTACTGGTCAGCAAGTCCCGATTCACAGCCACCGAGAGCGAAGTATATCTCCAAATTCTTTCGCAGGAGCTGCTCGGCAAAGAGCTTGTTGTCACGGCATTTATGACCGTCGGGAGTGGTGAAGGTGATATACTTATGGTCTTTCTTCCAGTCAACCTTATAGCCGTGCATCTCCATTTCCCAGATGAATTCTTCCTTGGAACGTGTGCGGTTGGCAATGGAAAACGCCTTTCTGATCAGCATATCCTTTCACTTGTGGTACAGCTGAGCGGAGGATTTCACATCGGTAACCGAGAGCCCATACTCCTGACAAAGCTTGTTGGAATATTCCTTTACCCGCGCCAGCTCGCGTGCTGTTTGGTGAAACTTTTTGCCGCTTTCCATGTTCACAGAGTTCATTATGATGTGGTTGTGGAGGTGTGAAGTATTGCAATGGCTGGCGATTACGATCTGATATCCGGGAAAGAATTCGGCAAACTTCAGCCCGATCTCATGGGCGGTTTCAGCGTCAAGAT
>JAFTNI010000224.1 GCA_017451975.1 Clostridia bacterium | reverse complement strand
GAACTAACATAGATGATGTTGCGATAGGGTGCTTTGTTTTGAAATATTCGTCTTTTGTGGGTTTCAGTATGTATCGCTTTGTCCACATATTGTGATTCCTTTCATCAAATTCTTATTTTATTGTTCTGCTTGATCGCCAGTTTCGCCTTTGTATTACAAAGACATCGGGCAAAGCCTATACCCCTTCGGTTGCACGTCCTAAGGCTCTCCTTCTGGGAGAGCTCCCGCGGTAGCGGGTGAGAGGGTTAATCATTGAAGTTGTTTGCCCTCTCCGTCGGCTACGCCACCACCTCTCCCAAAGGGAGAGGCTTTTCGTTAGCCCCATTATAACACAAATCGGCAGAGAAAACAACATCTCTGCCGAAATTTATAAACATCCTTATGAGAACCTGCCTAAACCGTTTTGCTTTTTTTATTTATCCATTCTATAATTCACGTATTCAAAAAGCTCGAAGCCTTTTCGAAAATACAGCCTTGCGGCAGCCTCGTTTTCGGGCTCGGTTTCAAGGCGGTAGCGCTTGGCTGGAACATTTGCAAGCACGAAATCGATAAATTCCGAGCCAAGCCCCCTGCCGCGGCATTCACGGCAAACGTAAATCTCTTCAAGCCATACTACCTTGCCGCCCGCTTCCTGCGAATATGTGTAAGAAAGCACACCGTAGCCCATAACCTCGCCGTTTTCTTCGAAAATGAACGCATCGCCAAAAGGCGTGCCGCCCGTGAATTCCTCGAAAGAACGGGTTATGTTTTCTTCCGGTATGTTCTCCAGCACGGCGGGCGAGGCGTAAAAATCCTTCGCCATATCAACGTAAGCTTCCCTGTCTGCCGCCGTGAGTTTTCTTATAACCATAACTCCCCCTTAAAACCTGCGAAGCTTCTGGCTTCTTATATCCTTGCCCATGAAAAGGCAGATTTCAAATTCACCGAAAAGGCGTGATGTTATTCTGTCCTGATATTTCGCCACAAGCTCCTCTTTTTTGAGGTTTGTGTTGATTATCATGCCCTTGCCCGCACACATACGTGTGTTCACAATGTTATAGAGGCAAGCCGTGGTGAATTGGTTTACAACCTCTGTGCCGAGGTCGTCTATGATAAGCAGGTCTGTTTCAAAGTAGCGCGCCGTTTTTTCGTTTTGCGCATCTGTATTATAGCCGCGGTTGAAGCGCTCGTATTCGAAATCGGAGAAGATATTCTGCGCACTTTCGTAAACGACGTCAAAGCCGCGGTCTATAACCGCTTTTGCGCAGGCGCTGGAAAGGTGGGTTTTTCCCAGCCCTGTCATGCCTATAAAGAGCATATTTCTTCCGTTTGCTTCCTTAAAGCTTTCGGCGTAGTTTTTCACATTTGCCAGAACGCGCTCCATTTGCTCGCGTTCTGTGCCGCGGTAATAAGAAAGGTCAAAATTTTCGAAATTCTGCTTCGCTATAAGCTTGCCTATGCCCGAGCTTTCATAGCCCGCCATTATAAGGTCGCGGCGCATACAGGAGCACATTTTGCCATCTACATATCCCGTATCGCGGCAGCGGTCGCATTCAAATTTCAGGTCGCTGTAGTCTGCGGGGTAGCCGTATGCGGTGAGTATTTCTCTTCTCGCCGCCAGAAGCTCGTCGTTCGCCTTTTTAAGCTCTGCCACGCGGCGCTCTATATCGCCCTCGCCCGAAAGCGCGGCGGAAAAAATCTTCAGCCCCGTTTCGGAAAGCACGCGGTCTATTTCCGCGATTTCGGGGAAAAGCATATGTAGCTTTTCCCTGCGCGCCTCTGCTTCCTTCTGCGCATTAAAATTTTTATTGCTGTATATTTCGGCAATTTTTTTGCAGTTTTCTGCGTTGTAACCCATATACGCACACTCCTTAAATGTTATTCTTCTTCGGGCACGCCGTCGGCTCTGCCCGCGCCGCGCTTCACCGCAAGCTCAAAAAATTCGTCCAGGTCGAAGCTCGTTTCGCGCGCGTCCTGCTTTTTGGGCGCTCGCTTCTGCGAAGCAAGCAAGCCTTCCACGTCTTCCATGGTCTTGCAGCCCGCTTCGCGCCACTTTTCGAGAATTCCGTTTTCATATGCAAACGTGGGCTTTTCTATGGCGGCAACCATTATTTCGTAAGCCTTTTCTATCATCTCAAAGGGCAGGCACCATTCCGTGGACCATTTTGCAAGGAAAGCCTTTTCCTTCGGCGCAAGCGCGCGCTCGCCTATGCCGAAAAGCTTGCGTATTTTATATTCCATTTCGTGCTTCTGGCTTTCCTTTTTTATGTATTTATCAAGCTCCTTAACACTCACAACGCCTTCATCATAGAGCGTAAGCGCTATCTTTTCCACGTAACGCACAGAGGCTTTATCTCTGCTCTTGCAGTGCGTGCAGAGCATCATTATATATTCATCCTCAAGGCGAAGGTGGTCGGAAAGATAAACAAGGCTTGAAATTTCCGTTTTCGTAAATGTTTTTTCAAGTATACTCTGGCAAGCGTCGATAAGCAGGGGCACGGAAGGGTTTTCCTTGCATATTCTGCCGATTTCGTCGCTTGTGTAGGAGTCGCGCTCTGTTTCGGGCGGGCGCGCGGCCTTTTTCGGGATTGTGAAAAGCTCTTCGGGCATAGGTATTGCAGTTTGCTCCGGTTCCATAAGCTTTTCGCCAGGCATTTCCAGCACGCCCGTGCCGCGCCAGAATTCCAGCGAGGCAGTAACCGTTGCCATGCTCATGCCAAGAAAGTTTGCTACAGATTTTTCATCGGCAAACTTGCCGCTTCCCAGCGCAATAAGCACGCGAAGGTCGTTTTGCGAAGCCTTCGTTATATAATCCAAAGCGCTGCCGGGAAGGCAAAACGCGCTTTTTCCGTATAAAAAATCGTATTTCATTTCGTACCGTTAAAAATTTATTTTTTCAATAATTTACAAGCCGCTTCGGGCATTTTTGGGGTTTTCCACATTTTCAACATAGTTTTCCACCGTCTTGTGAAAAAATTCCTATTGACATATGAGTTTTTGTGCATCTTTCACAATTCTCACGCATTTTCCGCATTATTTTTACTTTGTTTTAATGTTGAATTATAGAATTCAATGTGGATTTTTGTATATTCATGTGGATAATTCACACCGCTGTGGAAAACTTTGTTACTTTTTCCACAAGCGTTTATTCTTCCTCGTCTGCCGCAGATGCGTTGAGGAAAACGTCTGCGCGCTTGCCCTCGTTATATTCGAGTATGCCCGCAACGGCTATCATCGCGCCGTTATCGCCACAGTAACAAAGCTCGGGCAGGTAAAGCGCAATACCGCGCTTCTTCGCAAGCTTAGTAACCGCCGCGCGAAGGTGGGAGTTTGCCGCCACACCGCCCGCAAGCGCAAGCGAGCTTATTTCGGGGTGAGCGTCGAGCGCAAGCGTAAGCTTTGTTATAACACCGTTTACGGCGCTTTCCACAAAGCTTGCGGCAACGTCGGCTTTACTATAGTCCTCGCCCTTCTGCACCTTGGAGTTAAGGTAGTTCAGCACGGCTGTTTTTATGCCCGAGAATGACATATCGAGCGTATCGCCGCCAATAGCAGAGGAAGGAAATTTAAGGCAAGGCTCGCCCTCGTAGGCAAGCTTATCGAGCGCCGCGCCGCCCGGGTACGGCATACCCATAACGCGCGCAACCTTATCGAAGGCTTCGCCCATTGCGTCGTCGCGCGTGCTCGCTATAGTTTCCGTTTTCGTGTAGTCGTGCACGATAACGAAGGATGTGTGCCCGCCCGAAGCGATAAGTGTTAGGAACGGGGGCTTGAGCTCGGGGTGACTTATGTAGTTTGCCGCAATATGCCCCTTCATATGGTTGACGGCAACAAGCGGCTTTTTATATGAATATGCAAGGGATTTTGCAAAATTCACACCTACAAGAAGCGCGCCTATAAGCCCCGGCGATGCCGTTACGCATATAGCGTCTATATCGCGCTCTATGCTTACGCCCGCTTCCCCCAGCGCCTCGTACGTTATTTTTGAAATAGCCTCACAGTGTGCGCGGCTCGCAATTTCGGGCACAACGCCGCCGAAGCGCGCGTGAATATCTATCTGCGAAGCTACAATATTGGATTTTACGTTGAAACGGCTGCCATCGTACTCCACAACGGCGCAGGATGTTTCATCGCATGAGCTTTCAAAGCTTAGAATATGCATTTCAAAACCCCTTTTTTATAAATTTCTGAAATCTTTTATTCTGTGAAACGTGGAATAGTTGGAATCATGGAAGCTTGCCGCGCCGTTCCACGCCGTACGGCAAAGGTATATGATATCGTCGCCGTCGAAGCTGAAGTCCACGTACTGAAGACCCACCTCGGAGGCTCTCATATCGCGGAAATCGTAGAGCACGGCGGCATCCTCCCACACCTTAAGGTCGCGGGAGCGCATAAGCGTCTGGTAGTTTCTCGCGCTGTCGGGCGCGCCTTCGTAAAGGCGGCAAACTATACTGTAGTAATAACCCGAGGCGCTATCGTATTTTATCATAAATTTAGAGAAATTTGCAGGGAAATTCATAAGGTGCGAATAGGTAAGCGGCGCTTGGCAGTTTTCCGTATTGACCTCGTAGCAAAGCGCGTATCCGCGCTTGGAAAACCGCATTATATTAAGCAATTTTCCATCGGGGCTTATAACGGGTGAGCCTTCTATGGTCATAGCCGGAATTTTAACGTCGGCGACTTCAGGCGCAAAATGAGAAAACGGCACAGGCTCCGTAAAGCTCCAGCTTTCGGGCGCAAGCAGGTCTGCGCTTTCATCGCAGGACATAACCATAGCGGCGTGGCAATAGTCTTTATTTGCCCACGCCCCCCACTCCAGCGTGCCGTAAAGCCTGCCGCCGAAGCACAGCATATTCTGTGGGTTTTTGTGTACTCCGCAAGAGCCGTTTTTACCGTTCGACCCACGCAAAAGCACCGTGGGCGCGCCAAATGTCGCACCGCCGTCGCAGCTTTTGCCTATGAGCAGGTCGCCATACTCCGTGGAGCAGGCAAGCATATATACCTCTCCTCGATGCAGAAACAGCTTGCCCCAGAAGCAAGGCATAAGCTCCGTGAGGTAATGCCAGGTTTTGCCGCCGTCGTCGGAGCGATATATCAGAGTAAGATTTTGCGGTGAAGTGCCGTGGAAAACGTCCATAGAGGCAAGCAAGTACCCATCCGGGTGGGCAAGCAGCGAGGGGGAGCAAAGATATCTGCCCGAAAAAGCATACGCTTCGTCGTCGGGGTGAAGATAGTTCACCACAGTGCCGAGCGCTTCGCCCGTGCGCGCCAAGCGCACACGGCTTTTGCCCGCTTCGCTTTGCACGAAAAATTCATAATCCGTTTCTTCGCTAAGCTCCGAAAGAATATACGCGCACTCGCTTGTTTTGCCTGCAAGCAGAAATTCGCATTCTCCGCGCAATCGGTAATAAACGAAATATTCCGTGCCGCAAGCAAGCCACTCAAGGCGTATGCAGTTCTTATCGGGTGCTATACGGCAAATATACACCTCGCCGACCTCATAAAGCGGAGGACGGTACGGGCGGTAGCTCCAAGTATTCAAGCCTTTCATAATTGATTACCTCTTCAATTGATATAATAATTATATAACAAAGCGTCCTCGCGCGGGCGTGTGTAAAAGTTTTTGCGTTCGCCCACGCGGGTAAAGCCCGCCTTTTCGTAAAGCGCTATAGCCGCGGCGTTGCTTTTGCGCACTTCCAGCATTATAACGGAAGCGCCGCCATTGCGCGCGCTTTCTATAAGCGATGCCACGAGCGCTTTGCCAACGCCCATGCCGCGGAATTCGGGCACCGTCGCCACGTTGCAAACGTCGCGCTCGTCGAGCACGCAGGTCATGCCCGCGTAACCCGCAAAAGCGCCGCCTATATAAGCCGCAACGAAATAGCCGCGTTCGGCTTCTTCAAGTATCGCCTTCTCGCTCCACGGCTCGGAAAAGCAAAGCTTTTCAAGCCCCGCGGCAAGCTTTGCGCTTTCCGCATCTATTTTTCTTATTTCTATGTTCATTTTATTCACCCAAAAACATTTCGCATACACCTTTTTTCAAAAGCACGTAGCCCTTCTGGTACGCCACGATATCGCCGCGCGCGAAATCGCCCACGTTTTCGGGGAAAACGCGAACCTTCTCCGCATATTCGGGGAAAAGGCGCAGAATTATATCTCTGTGCCCTTGCGACATAGCCACGACAACGTCGTTTTCGCGCATCAGCTTTTCTGTAAGCGGGCGCGATCGGTGCGAAATATAGTTGTATTTCGCTATGCCCACGCTTTCAAGCGTGAAAGCCGCCATTCTGCCTATGGGCTGAGCACCGTAAACAAACGTGCCCGCGCTGGAGGCGGCAAAGCGCTCGCCGCCAAGCTCGGAAAGTATTGCCGCGGCCATAGGGCTGCGGCAAGTGTTCACGGAGCAAACAAATAATACTTTCGTTTTTTCTGCGTACGTCATGCGAGTTCTGCGCGCATGGGCTGTGCTTCGATAGCGTCTGCAATAGCTTTAGCCACGTCGTTTTCGCAAAGCTCTATCGTGCCTGCGTCGCAGAGTGCGGCAAATTTGGGGTCGATGGGAAGCTTTGCAAGCACGGGAATGCCGTATTCAGCCGCAACAGCATCGATATTGCTTTCGCCGAATACTTTAATTTCCTTGCCGCAATCGGGGCATTTGAGGTAGCTCATGTTTTCGACGATACCGACTATCGGAATGTTCATAAGCTTCGCCATGTTAACAGCTTTTGCAACGATCATGGAAACGAGGTCCTGGGGGCTCGTTACGATGATGATGCCGTCAAGCGGAAGCGACTGGAAAAGTGTAAGCGGAACGTCGCCCGTGCCGGGAGGGCAGTCTACAACCATGCAGTCAACGTCGCCCCATACAACGTCTGTCCAGAACTGCTGAACAGTGCCGGAAATAACGGGGCCGCGCCATACAACGGGGCTTGTTTCGTCCTGCATAAGAAGGTTAACGCTCATTACGTCGATGCCCGTTTTCGTTGTCATGGGCATGATACCGCCAAGGGGCGCTGCTTCGCACATACCGTGGAGGCCGAACGCCTTCGGAACGGAGGGGCCTGTAATATCGGCGTCGAGAATAGCCGTTTTAAAGCCGCGGCGGTTGAGCTCTACTGCGGAAAGGCAGGTTACGAGCGATTTACCAACACCGCCCTTGCCGCTTACAACGCCTATAAGCTTGTCAACCTTGCTGTACTGGTTAACGGGTGTAAACGCAGGCTTTTTGGGCTTGCTGGAGCAATTTGCCGAGCAAGTAGAGCAATCGTGAGTTCATTCCTCTACTTCTACTTCATAGTTTTTTTCTTCAGACATTTTTAATGTTCTCCTTTGGGTTTCACTGAATAATATTATATACGGTTTCAAACAAGTTTAAAGCCGAAAAAATCTTTTGTATTGTTGTAGCAGATATCGCAAACCATCTGCGCGAGCGCTTCTATATCAAGCGGATATTCGCCTCTTTCCACGAAGCCCGCAATAAAGTTGCAGAGCGCGCGGCGGAAATATTCGTGTCTTGTATAGGAAACAACGCTTCTGGAGTCTGTAAGCATACCGAGGTATTTGCCGAAAGCGGCGGAGTGCGCGTATGCACGGAAGTGGTCGTACATACCGGAAAGGTGATCGTTGAACCACCAAGCCGCGCCCTGAACCACGTTGGGCATATTGAAAAGGCCTTCCGTTTCCTCGCTTGCATACTGGAAGCAGCCTGCGAGCGATGCGATATTTGCGTTATCGTTGCCGTTGAGCGAATAGAGTATCGTTCTGGGCAGAGCACCGTCGGAATTGAGCGCGTCGAGCATATGGCCGAGCGCAAGCGTGCTGGGCTCGCCGCTTATCGTATCGTAGCCGCAGTCGGGGCCGAGGCGGCTGAACATCACGCTGTTCGTATTGCGCAAAGCGCCGAAGTGAACCTGCATAGCAAAGCCGTACTTAACGTACATTTTGCCAAGGAAGCGCATAAGCGCGTTTTTGTAAGCAGAAACCGCTTCTGCGGGAATGTGCTCGCCCGCAAGCGCAAGTTTGAAGGTTTCGCAAGCTATTATCTTCGCCTCTTCTGCCGTAAGCGCAGAGTTGAAGGAAATGCTGTTATCAAAGCTGTGGTCGGAAATGCAGCAGCCAACCTCTTTGAAGAAGGCAACTCTCGATTCGAGCACGGCGCATAGCGCGTCGAAGCTCTTTATTTCAAAGCCGGAAGCGGCGGAAAGGCGCGCGATGTAATCTGCAAAATCCTTTGCGCCCACGTTAAGGCTCTTATCGGGGCGGAAGGTGGGCAGAACCTGTGTTTTGAAGCTGCTGTCCTTGCGGATAGCAATGTGGTATTCAAGATTATCTGCGGGGTCGTCTGTAGTGCAGATAAGCTTAACGCGGGAATTTTCAATGAGCTTTCTCATCGTAAGTCCGCCTTCGAGCGCTTTTTTCGTAACGTCCCAAATTTCTTCGCAGTTTGCGGGGCAGATAACACCATCATATCCAAAGTAGCGCTGAAGCTCCAGGTGGGACCAATGGTAAACGGGGTGGCCTATCATAGAGGGCATACAAGCCACGAAAGCTTCAAACTTGCTGTAATCGTCTGCATCGCCCGTGATAAGGCGCTCGGAAACACCGCAAGAGCGCATAGCGCGCCACTTATAGTGGTCGCCCGCAAGCCATACCTGCGTGATATTTTCGAATTTTTTATCTTCGGCAATATCCTTGGGGTTCATGTGGCAGTGGTAGTCGATAATGGGCATAAGCGCAGCATAGTTGTGGTAGAGTGCCTTTGCAAGCTCACTTTCGAGCAAAAAATCTTTGTCCATGAAGTTTTTCATTTTCGTTTCTCCTGTCTTTTTTATTTTATGCGGTTGAGAATATCTTTTAATATATATTATATATTAATTTTTCCGCAAATGCAATATTTATTTTATTATTTGCAATTTTTACACAAAAAAAGCCAAACGGGAGAGTAAAATCCCCCCGTTTGACGGTTTTATTATTCAAGATAAACCAAAAGAAGAACGCTATCAATTTTTCCTATATTCTGGTCTTCCTTAGTAGCTAAGAATACGTATGCTTGGCACTGCAAAGCATATCTTCCGTCCGCCATTTTTACCAAAGTTTTAGTTGTTGTATACTCACCTTGGTTAAAGTATCTGGTTGAGCTAAAATATTCATCAAATCCGTCTACGGCTTCAAAAGCTTCGCAAGCTCTTTTTCCTATAGCTTCATCTATTGCATCCCAATCCTGGATTTCAATAAATTTGCTT
>JAFTNI010000223.1 GCA_017451975.1 Clostridia bacterium | reverse complement strand
GTACCATATATGCGGCAATTCCGCAGTGACCGTTCAGCTTGTAGCCGGGGGCGTTAATGATTTTGTGAGATGCAATAAATTCAATAATATTATTTTCGATGAATAAAATCAAAAGCTCGTTAAGGCGGCTGATTTCAATTCCCGTTGCTTCGATTATCTCTGCTTTTGGAATGGGAGAATGGCATTTGAGCGCGGTTATAAGCTTTTGGCCTTCTTCGCTGCAAATTGCGTTTATAAGCTCTTGCGAGGCGGTATCAAATGTCGAAAGCGACTTTATAAGCGAAGATTTTATAACGCACGCAACGCCGTCATCGTCCCATATTTTCATTCCGTAGCTGCCGCATATGCGGGTGTTGCCCCGTGCTTTATCCATGGCTTGCATTTCGTGGTTTCCCGCCTCTGCGAAATATAAGCCTTTCCACATTTTCCAAAGGTCTTCGCCAAGCTCCGAGTGAATGTTTTTTGTGTATCTGTCTTTCTCTGACCAGATAAATTCTGTGCCAAGCTGTTCTATTTTGCTTGCAACGGCGTCAATATCTCCGCTGCTTTCGGTTTCCAGAAGAACGTCTGCCGAAATTTTGTAGAGGTCGGAAACCGCTTTGAGGTTAAAAAGGTCGGGCAGGCAGTCGCCCGCTTCCCATTTTGAAACGGCTTGCGCTGAAACACTTATTTTTTCGGCAACCTCTTCTTGCGTCATGCCGAGCTTTTTTCTGTGGTTGCGAAGCTTATCTCCAAATATTTTTTGGTCTAACATAATCGTGTACTCCTTATTTTTTATTTAAGGGTAGCTACCTTACGTTTATATTATAACGCATATAATTTCAACTTACAATAGTACGTTTGTTGAATTCTAAAAATAAAATTCTACTCTAAGTTGAATTTTTATACTTGTTCATTGCTCCTGTATGTCCGCACCGTAGAAATTGCAGAAATATTCTTCCGACATTATTTCCGAGAGAGCGCCTTCGATGATTTTTTCGGAAAGCTCTTTTACCACAATGAATTTGAAGCGGAAATCAATATACTCCGCGTTTTCCGCAAGCATTAAATTCCGCAGGTTTTCGGGCGTGACGAATACGAATGTGAACTCTTTGCCGTCTTCGCGGGTTACGCAAACGTCGATATTGCCGCCGCGAATATCTTGAATTTCGGATATTGGCGTGGGGTAGAAAACGGAATATTTCATTTTATTATCCTTTCGAAAATAGCAGGCACCCGCGTTTTTTGCGAGTGCCTTTCTGAATTTATTGCAATTTTTTATGCTTATTCTACGTCGTTATCCCACTTGTCGCAGATGTCGGGGTACTGGCGGGTATAGCTCTTTATAAGCTCGCGGATCTCGAGCATTCTTTCGCGCGTTGTAGCCTCGAATATAAGCACGAGCTCGGGCATATTGGAGGAAGCGCGGATAAGGCCCCAGCCATCGTCAAATTCTACGCGCGCGCCGTTGATATCGCAAACCTTGCCGGGGAAATCGGCTTTGATCTTTTCCGTGATTTCGTCGATAATGCCGTATTTCTTATCGTCGGGGCAGTGCGCCTTGATTTCGGGGGAGGTTACGTATTTCGGGAATGTATCGATGATTTCGGAAACAGTTGCGTCCTGGTAGGAAAGGAACTCAACAAGCTTTGCCGCAACGAACGTTGCATCGTCGAAGCCGTACCAATCCTCGCCGCCCATGAAGATGTGGCCGCTGCGCTCGCCTGCGAGCTCTGCGTTCATTTCGTGCATCTTTGCCTTGATATAGGAGTGGCCTGTTTTCCACATAACGGGAACACCGCCGTTTGCAAGGATAACGTCTGTGAGCGCTTTGGAGCACTTAACGTCGTAGATAACCTTTGCTTTGGGTGTTTTTTCAAGGAGCTGTTTTGCAATAAGCGCAAGAACAGTATCGCTCCAAACGTTGCCGCCCTTTTCGTCGATAACGCCGATTCTGTCGCCGTCGCCGTCGAAGGAAAGGCCGATGTCTGCGTGAACGTAGGGGTGGAGAATCATTTCCTTCATTCTCTCTCTGC
>JAFTNI010000222.1 GCA_017451975.1 Clostridia bacterium | reverse complement strand
TTGAAGCAGACGGCGACGTTGAAAAAGCAATAAAAATCCTTCGCGAAAAAGGTCTTGCTGCTGCTGCTAAAAAGGCAGACAGAATCGCAGCAGACGGTCTTGTTGATATCCTCAAAGACGGCGACGTTACAGCAATGGTAGAAGTTAACACAGAAACAGACTTTGTTGCTAAGAACGCTACATTCAAAGAATTCGTTAAAGGTCTTCTCCGCACAGTTGTTGCATGCAGACCCGCAAGCCTTGAAGAGCTCAACGCTTGCAAATTCGACGGCACAGATTTCACAGTTGAAGAAACAGTTAAAGACAAAATCTTCACAATCGGTGAAAAAATCTCCGTTCGCCGCTTCGCAGTTGTTGAAGGCACAACAAGCACATATATCCACGGCACAGGTGTTACAGGTGTTATTGTTAAATTCGTTGCAGATGACGTTTGCGTAAACAACGCAGGCTTCGAAGAATTCGCAAAGAACATTGCTCTTCAGATCGCTGCATACCCCACAGCATACCTCAACAGAGATTCTGTTCCCGCTAGTGTTATTGAAAGCGAAAAAGCTATCATCATGACACAGATGCAGAACGACCCCAAGATGGCAGGCAAACCCGAAAAGGTTCTCCAGGGCATCATCATGGGCAAACTCGGCAAATTCTATGAAGAAAACTGCCTCCTCGACAAAGAATATGTTAAGGACGACAGCATGAAAGTTAAACAGTACGTTGCAGCTTCCGCTAAAGAATTCGGTGGCAAGATCGAAGTTGTTGGCTTCGAAAGATTCGAAAAAGGTGAAGGCATCGAAAAGAGAGCAGATAACCTTGACGAAGAAGTTGCAAAAATGCTCGGCAAATAATTTGCAGATTACAGAGAAAAGAGAGTGCGAAAGCACTCTCTTTTTGATTTATATATCGCACTTTTACCCCTCGCGGCGGTATACGACGCATTTTTCCATATTCGTAGGGGCGTTCTGAGAACGCCCGCAGGCGAACAAAGTTCGCCCCTATGGGTTTATAATTGGTTTTCATTTCACATATGATTTTTTGCACACAACAAAAACCCCGACAACCGTCGGGGTTTTCCTATTATACCTTATTTACTGCCGTATTTTTCGGCGTGGCGCTTCATTGCGCCAAAAGCTTCGTCGCTTATAACGTGCTCTATTTTGCAGGCGTCCTCTGCCGCGGTGGCTTCGTCTACGCCTATTGCCATGAGAAATTTTGTGAGAAACGTGTGGCGCTCGTATATTTTTGCGGCGATTTCCATGCCCGCATCGGTAAGCTCAAGCGCACCGTGCGAATCCATTGTTATGTAGCCACCCGTTTTGAGTATGCCCATAGCGCGGCTTACCGAGGGCTTGGAGTAGCCCAAGTGCTCCGCAACATCGATAGAGCGCACCGTGGAATGATCTTTCGAAAGAACGAATATTGTTTCAAGGTACATTTCGCCCGATTCCTGTATATGCATTTAAAATACCTCCCGTTTTCAGTGTGATTTATATAAATTAAGCATAATTTCAGCATTGGGAATAATATTGTATCATAAAATAAAACAATTTGCAAGAAAAAAAGCACGAAACTTAAAAAATATCGAATTTTATTTGACATATTCTCTCAAAGTGGTATAATGTTCTATAGGGTTATTTCATTTTGTATTTATTCATCGTATTTTTTAAAGTAAGGACTAAAAGATAAAATGGAGAATGTCAAAAAATCATCAATTTTCAAAAGGCGAGAGATAGATATGACACAGGGCAGTATCGTTAAAAACATACTGCTTTTCGCGTTCCCTCTGCTTTTGGGCAACCTTTTTCAGCAGCTTTACAACATGGTGGACGTGTGGGTAATAGGTCAGACAGACAACGTGGAGGCATACTCTGCCGTTGGCAACGTAGGGCCTATTATCAATATGCTCATAGGCTTTTTTTCAGGGCTTGCAAGCGGTGCGGGCGTAATTATTTCGCAATATTACGGCGCAAAAAACGAGAAAAAGGCGAACGATACCGCACATACGGCTATGGCGATGACGCTTGTACTTGCGCTTATACTTACGGCTGTAGGCATAGCGCTTGCGCCTCTTATGCTCCGCCTTATGTTTGGCTCGGGCGAGGATAGTGCAGGTATACTGCACCACGCAGAAATGTACCTTACAATTTATTTTGCAGGCGTTTCGGGCCTGATGGTATATAATATGGGCGCGGGTATTCTGCGCGCTATAGGCGACTCTGTGCGCCCCTTCTGGTACCTTGTGGTGGCTGCAATTATAAATATTGTGCTCGATTTCGTTTTCGTTTTCGCCTGCAACATGGGCGTGGCGGGCGTGGCGCTTGCAACCGTAATAGCGCAGTTTACCTCTGCCGTGCTTACGGTCATAACGCTTATGAAAACAAGCTCGTGCGTGAAAATCTCGCTCAAAAAGCTGAAGATAGATATTCCCATACTCAAAAATATATTTACGCTCGGCTTTCCTGCGGCCTTGCAAATGATGCTTACGGCGCTTTCAAACGTTTTCGTGCAATCTTACGTTGCAAATGTAAACGCCGTTAAGGCGCACTGCACAAGCGGCTGGACAACTTACTCTAAAATTGACCTATTTATTTTCCTTCCCGTGCAGTCTATTTCGCTCGGTGTAACAACGCTTGTGGGGCAGAGCTTGGGCGCGGGAGATATGAAGCGCGCGAAGAAGGGAACGTACATAGCTTTTGCTATGTCCTTTGGCGTAACGGCGGTGATCATTGCTATTGTTATGGCGTTTGCGCCCCAGCTTGCGGCGGTGTTCAACGATGACCCGGGTGTTGTTTACTACGCAGAGCTTTTGCTTCGCAACATAACTCCGTTCTACATTTTCTGTTCTGTAAACCAGGTTTTCGCGGCGGCGCTGCGCGGCGGCGGCAACACGAAGGCGCCGATGTTCATAATGCTCGGCACGTTTGTTGTGTTCAGACAGATTTACCTTTTTATAGTTTCCAATTTTATTTCCAACGAAATTTTGCCCGTGGCGTTCGGCTACCCCGCAGGGTGGTTCCTTTGCGCGGCGATAATGCTTATTTACTACTTCAAGGTCGGCTTCAGCCACAGCAAGATAGTGGCAAACGAAGGTTAATATCAAAAAAATGCTATGGTGTGAACCATAGCATTTTTTTGATATCATTTTTACTGAACAAGGTCACCTGCGAAGTTAACGCCGAAGTGCATTTGCGGGTAGTAGCTTACCCATTTATATTTCGCGTGTTCTTCAAATTCAAGCTTGAAAACAGCTATACCTGCGTGCTTATCGGGGCATTCCTTGGGAAGATTTTTGAGAATGATGCGGTGACCGTCTTTTTCAAAATCAACTTTTTCACCCGTGGAAAGCAGGGTTATGCTCTTGGGTGTGCTTATATAACCGCCGAGCTGGAGCGTATCGCTATCAGGCCAAATCATGTTCCAAACGTAAATGTCCTTGCAATTGTTTGCGGCGCTTGCGAGGTTGAGGTTGCAACCTGAATAAGATCTGCCAACTTTATCCTTAAGACCGTATGCAGCTTCGCCGTTTTCGGAAAGCCAGCCGCCGAGCTTTGTAAGAGGCTCTATGGCTTCTGCGGGCACAGTGCCGTCTGCCATCGGGCCGATGTTGAGCAAGAGGTTGCCGCCCGAGGAAGCGCACGTGTTGAGCATTTTGATTATCTGCTGTACGGAATAAGAATAGGGGGCGGCTTTTTCGGAATTGAGGTAACCCCAGGAGAAGCCGTTGAATGTCATACAAGCTTCCCAATAAGCGCCGTCTGCGGGGGAAATGCTTTCCTCGGGGGTGAGGAAATCCTCTTGCATTTTGATTCT
>JAFTNI010000221.1 GCA_017451975.1 Clostridia bacterium | reverse complement strand
CGGTATCTGCGGCATGGACTCTTATTTATAATATACTTGGCACAAAGGTGCTTTCAAGCAGTGACGTTTATTAATAGGGAGGGGAATAAAATGAATGCAGTAGAAATAAAAAATCTTTCAAAAAACTTCGGCCCGAAGCAGGCTGTATGTGGTCTTGATATGACTGTTCCTATGGGTGCTATTTACGGCTTTATAGGCGAGAACGGAAGCGGGAAATCTACAACAGAGAAAATGATATGCGGCCTTATACCCACAAGCGGTGGCTCTATAAAGCTCTATGGCAAGGATTATACAGACAGCGCCGTAAGATCCAAAATGGGTGTGCTTATAGAATCCCCCGGTTGCTTCCCGGGCCTTACGGTTTGGGATAATATGATGCTCCAGGCGGCTAACCTCGGAATTGAAGATGCAGAACGAGAGGTAATAAGAGTTCTGAAAACAGTGAGAATGGAAGGCGCTGCAGGTAACAAATATAAAAACTGCTCGCTCGGTATGAAGCAGAGGGTAGGCATAGCTATGGCATTGCTCGGCAACCCTACGCTCCTTGTGATTGACGAGCCGCTTAACGGCCTTGATGCCGATGGTATGAGAATTATGCGAGAGGTATTTATCGACATTATAAAAGACGGAAAACGCTCTATAATCGTATCATCTCATTTGCTCGGCGAGCTTCAGAAGGTAGCAACACACTACGGCATTATACGCCACGGTAAAATGATAGTGGAAATGACAGCGGATGAGCTTGACGCAAGCTGCCGCACATACGTTGCGCTTCAGTCTGCAGAGATGAACAGAACAAAAATGCTTCTGGGTTGCAAATATTCCCGTGTAGAAGAGGACGAAGCGGGGTACATAAGAGTTTACGACCTTACCACTCCCGAGGATATCGTAACGTATCTTTATGAAAACGGAATTCTCGTAAACGAGATAAAGACAGATAAAATCGGTCTTGAAGAATACTATATAGACCTTATGAACGGAGGTAAAAGATAATGGAAAGCTATGTAAAGTTTGAACCTGTAAGCTTTGGCAAACGCTTGAAAAGCATGATAAAGGCGGATTTCAGAAGAATGTTCAAATCCCGCCTTTTCTATATTCTCATTGCTTGCGCATTGGTTATACCGATTCTTATGACAGTTATGATGTCGATGATGGACGGCTCTGTTTCCGTAGACCCGCAGACGGGCGTTGAAACAGTGATGCAGGGCCCTGAAAACACATGGCAGAACATCGGTAAGCTTCCCGGTTAAACTTTGGGCGGCGATGAGATCTTTATGATGTGCAATATCAATATGGCATTCATGGGTGTTGCGGTTTTCGTATGTCTTTTCATTTCCGACGATTTTAGAAGCGGGTATGCAAAGAACCTTTTTACAGTTCGTGCAAAGAAAAGTGAGTACGTTTTTTCCAAAACTCTTGCGGGTTTTATATGCGGTGCGCTTATGCTCATAGCATATTTTATCGGTACTATTCTCGGCGGTGCTATTGCGGGCTTATCCTTTAGCCTTCACGGGCTTTCTGCTTTCAATATGGTTATGTGTATGCTCGCCAAAATTTTTCTTATGCTCGTGTTCGTTCCCATTTTCACGCTCATCAGCGTTGCGGCAAAGCAAAAGGCTTGGCTTGCTATATGTGGTTCGCTAGGCGGCGGTATGCTCCTTTTCATGATGGTTTCGATGATATCTCCTCTTGGTTCAACCTTTATTAACATAGCTCTTTGCCTTGCGGGTGGTGCGATGTTCGCTTTTGGCCTTGGTGCTGCAAGCAACGTCGTTCTCGAAAAAAGCTCCTTGGTATAAAAGAAAAAGTCAATGCTTTATTTCAGCATTGACTTTTTTAGGGTAAAATGGAAAATACAAATAAAATTTTAACATTTATATGGTATAATATAAAATAATATGTAAAATACCTTCGGAGGAAGATAAAATGTTTAAAATTTTAGTTGTGGAGGATGACCGCGACCTTAACCGTTCCGTTTGTACTTTCCTTAATCATAGCGGATATGAAGCTATCGGTTGCCTCGGTGCAGACGAAGCCTATGATGAAATGTACAAGACGACCTTCGACCTCATTATATCCGATATTATGATGCCCGGCACAGACGGCTTTGAATTTGCAAAAACAGTCCGTTCTCTGAATAACGATATACCGATTTTATTTATGACCGCCCGCGACGATTTTGCATCCAAGCAGCGCGGATTTCGCATCGGTATAGACGATTATATGGTAAAGCCTATTGACCTTGACGAGCTCTTTTTGCGCATAGGCGCGCTTTTAAGGCGCTCTAGAATAGCTTCCAGCAGAAGGCTTGAGGTAGGAAACTTTATTATGGATGCCGATGAACGCACTGCCACGCTCGATGGGGAGGAAATTGCTTTTACGGCAAGAGAGTTTGACCTTCTCTACAAGCTACTTTCGTACCCCAAAAAGACGTTTACCAGAACGCAGCTTATGGACGAATTCTGGGATGTGGATACACAAACGGGCATAAGAACCGTAGACGTATATATGACAAAATTGCGCTCGAAGGTATCAAGCTGCGATTCGTTCGAAATTCAAACAGTTCACGGGCTTGGCTATAAGGCGGTAATAAAATGAAGCACGAACATAAATTTGGAGTGATTATAAAAGCTATCAGCCGCTTCTTTATGTTTTTTACACTTATTGCTATAACTGTCACTTGCTGTATGACACTCTTTCTTTCCTTGCTTTCACAGAATACTGATATTATATTCACACGTGAAAACATAACTCTCGCGGCAAAGCTGACGTTTGTGAACGTTCTTGTTATAACAAGCATTTTTACCGTAATTGATTCCGTGCGCCGAAACCTTACAACAGAAAAGCATGCAAGGCGTATTGCAGAAGCCACGGAAAAAATGATTGAGGGGGATTTTAATATCAGAATTCCTGCAACTGCAAAAATAATTTCGGACGATAAATTAAATGAAATTGCACAGTGCATCAACAAAATGGCAGAGGAGCTTTCGGGCGTGGAAACGTTGCGCACAGATTTTATTGCAAACGTATCGCACGAAATGAAAACCCCGCTTGCAGTAATACAGAATTACGGCAAGCTTTTGCAAACGCCTGGGCTTACGGAAGAAAAACGCATTGAATATGCCGTGGCAGTTACCGATGCTTCGCGCCGCCTTTCTGAGATGATGACGAATATACTCAAGCTCAACCGCTTGGAAAACCAGCAGATATATCCCAAAGCAGAAAGATACGAGCTTGGCGAGCAGCTTTGCGAATGTCTGTTGCAATATGAAAGCATATGGGAAAAGCGCAACATCAACATAGAAACCGAAATTGAGGAAAACGTTTTTCTTTGCGCCGATAGCGAGCTTCTTTCACTCGTATGGAACAACTTGTTTTCAAACGCGTTTAAATTCACGGAAGATGGCGGCACGGTTTCGCTCTCCCTTCATACGGAAGGGGAATATGCCGTGGTGAAGGTAAAAGATACGGGTTGTGGAATGACACCCGAAATAGGCGCTCATATTTTTGAAAAATTCTACCAGGGTGATACATCACACGGCACACAGGGCAACGGGCTTGGGCTTGCGCTTGTAAAACGTGTTATTGATATTATACAAGGCGAAATAGGTGTTGAAAGCACACCGCGAGCGGGCACGACATTCACAGTAAAAGTGAGGAGGGAGCATGATGAATTGGAAAAAAACAGGTAAGGCTTTGCTGTTTCCGCACATTGCTGTTATGATTATATTAATTCCCATTGCAACAGCGCTGCTTGTTTATTCTATGGTGTTTATAGGAACCGATTCTCCCATAGCCATTGCATCGTATGTCCTGGCGGCATATACGCTTACAATATGGTGCTTTAAAATACCGCATATTATAAGATTTATAAAAACATTCAAAAAAGAGAACAAATATGCGCGGCGTTGGTTCAACGATGAACGCTTGCGAATAAACATTTCGCTTCACGGCTCGCTCGTGTGGAACACGGTATATTCTGTGTTTCAATTATGGCTCGGTATTTACCACCATACATTTTGGTTTTACTCCTTGGCGGGGTATTATATCTCGCTTGCGGTAATGAGGTTTTTCCTTGTGCGCCACGTTACAAAATATAAGCCTGGGGAAAAAATAAGAAGCGAACTTATTAAATACCGCGCTTGCGGCTGGATATTCCTTGTGATGAACCTTGCGCTTTCGCTTATGATATTTTTTATGGTATATTGGAACAGAACGTTTATTCACCATGAAATAACAGCCATAGCGATGGCGGCGTATACATTCACATCGCTTACAATGGCTATTGTAAACGTGATAAAATACAGAAAATACAATAGCCCTATATATTCTGCTTCAAAGGTGATAAGCTTTGCTGCGGCTTGCGTTTCTATGCTGACACTTGAATCTACAATGCTTACAACGTTTGGCGACGGTACCATGGAACCGCTGGCAAGAAAAATAATGCTTGGCGCAAGCGGAGGAGTTATTTCTGTGTTTATAATAGCTATGGCAATATATATGATAGTTCAAAGCACAAAAAAACTGAAAAATTTAAAATTTGAGGAGCACGTAAATGGAAAACAATAATGAAAATAACTGTTTTCAATATACTTATTCAGCAAAAGAACAGGAAGAGCTTAAAAGAATACGTGAAAAGTACACCGAAAAAGCAGAT
>JAFTNI010000220.1 GCA_017451975.1 Clostridia bacterium | reverse complement strand
CGCCGCAGGTATGCGCCCCGTTATGGTGCCGGACCTCTTCGCGCCCGAAAAAGATGTTGCCGCGCTTGCATACGCAGTATGCTCCTCGCTTGCCGAGGTAAAAGAAAAATACGAAAACGGCAGCCTCTAAATACAGAATGTTTTTCGCCGCACGAAAAACAGCAAGTTTGAAAGGAATATCAAAATGGAAATCAGCGGAAAAAGAATGTATTCTCTCTTGAAAAAGCTCAATTTCGAGCGTCTTTCCACATTCGAGGGGGAAAAACGCGGTGCTAAGATCATCGCAGACGAAATCAAAAGCTTGGGTTTAGAGCCTAAAATCGAAACCTTCATGGCTCCCCGCTATGAAATCAAAAAAGCAAAATTTGAAGTTACAGCCCCATTCAAGCACGAATATGAAGTTTCGGGCTACGGCTTTTCCGGCAACGCCGCAAAAGACGGTATCGAAGCAGATTTTTACTACCTCGAATCCTTCGACGATATGTGCCTTGCAGGCGCGAAGGGCAAAATTGTATTCGTTGCAGGCGGCATAAACGTTGAAAACTTCAAAAAGCTCGTAAAATCCGGCGCTCTTGCTTTTATTGCCACAAGCGGTACATGGCTCGATAAGAAAAACGAAACAGACCTTGAAGAACGTATGCTCCGCCCCGTTCACACGTCAGAGGGCGTTATCCCCGGTGTTTGCATCAGAATGACAGACGGCATAAAGCTTATCAATTCTATGCCCAAAAGAGTTCGCCTTACACTTGAGCAGACGGAAGGCGAAGCTGAATCGCAGAACGTTGTTTGCGAAGTGCCCGGCACGGTTCACCCCGAGGACGTTATCGTTTTCACATCCCACTATGACTCCGTTATCTTCAGCCACGGTATGTTCGATAACGCTTCCGGCACGGTAAACAACCTCGAAATGCTCCGTTACTTCGTGAAGTTCCCGCCCAGCCGCACGATGAGATTTATTTTCACGGGCTCCGAGGAAAGAGGTCTTCTCGGCAGCAAGGCTTACGTTGCACAGCACAAGGATGAGCTCGATAACATCCGCCTTTGCATCAACGTCGATATGACAGGCCCTATTCTCGGCTTGGATACGGCGCTCGTTATGGCAGATATGAGCGTTTGCCACGCTATGGATTTCTATAAGAAGGAAATCGGCTACAATATGGAAGTAAAGCAGGATATCTATTCCTCCGACGCTATCCCCTTTGCAGATAACGGTATCCCCGGCATCAACTTCTTCCGCCGCGCAGCAGCCGACTCCACAAAAATACATTGCCGCTACGACGTTATCTCCACGCTGACGGCAAAGAGCCTCGCAAGAACGGCAGATTTCATTCTTGAGTTCACAAAGAAGCTCGATTCTGCAGTTTACTTCCCCATCGACCGCAAGGTTCCCGAGGAAATCGTGGAAAAGGTTGATAAATACCTTCGCAAAAACCCCCAGAAATAAGCATTCCTGAAGCAAAGCCCGCGAAAGCGGGCTTTTTTCTTTTCTTTCATATTTTCTTTGCCATTTTTGCCTTTTACTGTATAAACGCCAAAAAAGCGGCGAAAATATAGTCAGTAGCCCAAAACGGCAGAAAGGAATTTTTAATATGAACATGAACACAAACCAAAAGAAACAGGAACAGCTTAACCGTGGCATCGCCATCGCTGTGGCGGTACTTCTCGCACTCACTCTTATCGTAACAGTGATAGCCTTTTCCACAAGCAAGCGCTCCGACGAAAAAACGCCCGCGCTCACAACCACGCGCACAACCCAGACAACCGCCACAAAATCTACCTCGCAAACAAGCTCCACCCCCGCGCCCACGACGGGCACATCCGCCTCTACGGTAAAGCCCCCCGAAGGCACGGGCAGCAGCGATGATAAGCCCACGTCAGTGTTGGCACCCGATTTTACTTGCCCGCTTGCAGGTGCGCTTGTTAAGGATTACTCCGCAGATATTCCCGTTTTCTCTATTACTATGGAAGATTACCGCGTTCACTGCGGAATTGACATCGGCGCAGATGCAGGCACAGAGGTGCTCGCCGCGGCAGACGGTGAAATAACAAACGTTTACTACGACCCCATGATGGGCCAGACGGTGGAAATCACCCATGAAAACGGATTTGTTACCATTTATAAAAATATGCAAACTAAAATGCCCTCCTCCACGCTCAAGGGCGCCGCGGTTTCCGCAGGCGATACCATCGGTTACGTGGGCGATACGGCGCTTATCGAAATTTCCGATAGCCCCCACCTCCACTTCGAAATGCGCAAGGATGGCGAAAGCATTAACCCCCTTTCCCATATAGACTTCCCCGAAAAAGATGCCGCTTCCGATTACGAAGATTAAACGAAGCCAGAACCGCCGCCCGCCAAGCGGCGGTTTGTTTTTTAATTTCAGTTATTTTTTCGTTTTTTTACCGTAAAAACCTCGCGATTTTTGCCAAATTATTTTATTGTAATTCAAGTTATATATACATTGCACAAAATAGTGTTCCACTTTTTTCATTCAATTCCATCACATTTCATTGACAAAATCTCCGTATTGTGATAAAATATCTACAGAAAGTTATGCTTCCGTGTTTTTCGCAAGCGTAACAGAAAAAAATTTAATAAAGGAGATTTATTCCCATGAAAAGAGTTTTGTCAATGATATTGGCACTCGTTTTGGTCTTCAGCGTGTTCGCACTTACAGCATGCGGTGACCAAGGCACAACAGCCGGCTCCACTCCTCCTCCTATGGGCGGAACAAGCGGCACCAACAAACCCGCTGGCAACAACGGCACAACAGCAGGCAGCAACACACCCGATAACACCTCATCGTCCGCAACACTTGAAAGCACAACAACAGGTACAACAGGCTGGGACCCCGGCGACAAAGAAAAGAAAGAAGCTATCCGCGAAGGCTTCGAAGACGTTGACTTCTCCGGCTACACATTCACATTCGCTTCTCCCATTAACGACGTAGACGGCTGGCACGACTATGAAGTTTATGCTGAAGAAGACGGCGAAGGTATTCTTGACGCTGCTATCAACGAAAGAAACAACCTCTTGCTTGAACACTACGACTGCTTCGTAGAAGTTGAAGACATCAACGAAGGCAACCTCACAACAGACTTTGCTACAGGTACAAACCATGTTGATATTGCACTTTACAAATACAACATGCAGTCTAAAGCTTCTACAAACTACTACAACTTCTATGACCTCGGCCTCGACCTCGAAAAACCTTGGTGGGACCAGGGCTACATCGAAGATGCTACAGTTAACGGCCAGATCTACACAATGCTCGGCGCATTCTCTCTCACATCTTTCGACGCTACATGGGTTATGTTCTTTAACAAAGACGTTCAGGAAACAAACGAAAACCTCCGTGGCATCAACTTCTATGACCTCGTTTACGACAACGAATGGACACTCGACAAATTCTTCGAACTCGTAAAATACGCTTACCACGATGATGGTGACCAGACAGCTACACTCGGCGGCGCTGACGTATTCGGTCTCGTTTCCTCCACATTCGGTATCCGTGGTCTCTACTTCGGTGCAGATCAGGGCTACATCACAAAAACAACAGCAGCAGACAAATCCACAACATTTGCTCATGCATTCACAACAGCAGCTTCTGAAGCTACAGATAAAGTTATCGAAATCTACGCTCACGATGCTACACAGCTCACAGACTATAAGACAGTTGAAGCTCAGATGAGAAGCAACGGCGTTCTCTTCTCTCCTGAAGTTCTCCGTAAAGCTTCTTACTACGCTGGCAAACAGGGCGAAAGCACAGAACCCGTTTCCATCGGTGTTCTTCCTCATCCGAAGCTCTCCGCTGACCAGAACGGTTACAAACACAACGTAGACAACCACGTTATCTACATGTGCATCCCCACAACTTGCGCAGACGTTGAAAGAATGACAGACTTCCTTGAACTCTACGCATACCACAGCTACTTCACAGTTTACAACTCTTACCTCAACCTTTACAAATACACATACACAACAGACACAGATTCTGCTAAAATGG
>JAFTNI010000024.1 GCA_017451975.1 Clostridia bacterium | reverse complement strand
ATTTTGCTGTAGATGTGTTTGCAAGGCCAATATCGGAAAGTGTGCCTGTTGTGCCGTCTGTATATTTACAAACTATGTCAAAGAAACTTTCATCAACTTTTGTGCCATAGTAGATAGCATTTACTTTTTCATCAATAGGAGTAACAACGAGTTCAGCTATATCGATAAGCTGTACGGGGAGATAAATAGCATGGCCGCGGTACTGAACCTCTACGAGATATTCGTAGCAGCCTGTTTCCGGGTTGAACTCACCGCCCGCATCGAATTCTGTGCCGATAAGCTCAACTTCCTGCATAAGCTTTGTTTCAGATTCGTATGTAACGCCGTCGTCTTTAAGCTTAGAATAAATTACTTTTACGAAAAGGTCTTCGGGGAGGAAACGTCCCTGACGAAGGACTTTGATTCTGTTGTATTTTTTGCCTGTTATAACGTCTTCTTCAGTTTTGCCTTCTGCATATTCAAATTGAATTTCTTTGATATCGTATACGGTTACCTTATAAGCAAGCTCGTGAGAACCGTATTTGATTTTAATTGTTTCTTCCCAGGAATCTTCACCTTCTGCGAGGTCTTCGGGTCTTGCGAAGTTGTTGAGTGCTCTTGCACTTACGCCGTTACCGTCGAGTATTTCATCGGGGTATTTGGGTGTTCCGTTTTCATCTTCTACGTATTTGATGCTAGCCTGCAAGCCTTCAAGGTCGATAGGCTGGCCAAGGAAGTATTCTTTCTTTGCGGGTTCGGAAACGAATTCGAGAGATTCAGCTGCATTTTCTTTCTTTTCAAGTGCGCTTTCGTATGCTTCTACGTAGCTCTTGGAACCGATAACAACGTAGTCGATATCTACGTAGTAGTCGTCGTTTGCAACTGCGCCGTTATCTGCGCTGTAACCGAAGGGGAAAATAGCGAACTGCTTAAGTGTGGAACCCCACATAGCTGTGCCTGTTGTGTTAAGCATTCCGTCGATCATGCTTATTGTAACTGTCTGCCATTCGGAAGAGTTAGCTTCAACGTCGATGGAGGCTCTGATACGATAGTCAAGTTTACCTTGACCCCAGCTCTGGTTTGTACCCATGAACGTGAGCTTGGAGGAAGGGCTGTTGTTTTTAAATCTGATTTTTACGTATTCGGCAAGACCTGCATCTTCAGCACCGATTTTGAAAACACCGAGTCTGTCGAAGTCGAATACGATAGCGGGGTTATCGGTTGCTGTGGCTCTGAGACGGATAACCTCGTCGTTCTGAACGAATTCATAGGAAAGGTTTTTGTTGTAGCCGTTGTCTTCAAGGTAAATGGCATGAGGATACATACCGTCAACCAAGTCTGAAGAGCTGAAGCTTTTGTGTATAAGCTTGCCGTTTTCGTCGCGCTCATTCCACTTATTGTTTTCAGCAGAGAAGTCGAGGTAGTCGATATATGAGATGTTGTTGGCATCTGCACCGGAAGCTCCTACCAAGGTGAACACAGTAGCAAGTGAAAGCACTGCTGTGATCGCTAAAAAGAATGCAAGAAATTTTTTCATAAGTTTTATCCTTTCGCGTTTTGGGAAAATATTTATGATACCCGTAAAGATATCAACATTTAATCTATTATATATTGTAACATATAAACAAGGCAAATGTCAAGAAGATATGTTGAATTATAACAAATTATCTAACATTTCTACACGGCGCAAGTGCCTTCCGCCGTCAAATTCCGTTGTGAGGAACACTTTTGTAAGCTCGAGAGCGGTTTCGAAGGGAATCATACGCGCTCCGAGGCAAAGAACGTTGGAATTATTGTGGTGGCGTGTCATAGCAGTGGACTCTGCTTCGTTGCAAAGAGCAGCGCGTATGCCGCGGTGCTTGTTGGCAGCGATGCTCATGCCGATGCCTGTGCCGCACACGAGAATGCCGAAGGCGCATTCGCCCGAGCGAACGAGCTCGCAAACCCTGCTTGCGTGAATCGGGTAATCTACCGATTCGGGGCCGTTTGTGCCGCAATCGACACATTCATATCCATTTTCGGAGAGGTAGGCTATAAGCTTATCTTTATATTCGTAGCCTGCGTGGTCTGCTCCGAGGGCAAGTTTTGTTTTCATAGAGATTTTTCCTTTCTTTTGCGCTCTTCTTCGCGTTCAGCTTGAGATGCGCGTAAATATTTGGGTGAAAGCGCAAGGTCGGTAAAACCTTCCTTTGCTTCTGAGGATTCGTATTTTGCAAGCGCCGAGGCGGCAACGGAAGCTCCGTTTTGCAAAATAAGTATCTGCGGTGTGGTTGCTTTTGCTGGGATATTCAGCTTACTTGCTATTGCGTAGCCGTCGCCGAAAAAGTAAACGGGAATTTCAGAGCCCGCAAGCTCTTTTTCAAGCTCGGCGGCGGAAATAAGCCTATCTTCGCAAAGCCTTGTGAGCACGCCGCCCGAATATTCGAAAACGGCGTTATAGAGCTGTGAACGGCGCGCATCCATTACGGGTACGGCGAGGAACCTGCCGGGCAAGCCCTGCGCGTTCCGCGCGAGAGCATCGAGCGTGGATGTGCCGACGCAAATTTTGTTTTTGCCGAAAGCAAGACCTTTCAGCGCCGCCACGCCTATTCTTACGCCCGTGAACGAGCCCGGACCTTCGGATACGGCGAACATATCAATATCGTCCGGCGTAAGCTTCAGGTTTTTCAGCACCGCTTCTATCATGGGAAGCAGGGTTTCGCTGTGTGTAAGCCCGTTTTTTTGCGTGTACGTGGCAAGCACGGTGTTTCCTTCGCAAACTGCAACGCTTGCGCTTGTTGCTGTGGTGTCTACTGCGAGTATTTTCATCCGGTCACCCTCTCTATAGTTATTTTGCGGGAGTTAACATCCTCGGGGACTTTCAGTATCGTTACGACAATGTGGTCTTCGGGAATGAAATCTTCTATTTTCTCACTCCATTCAACGGCGCAAATGCCGTTTTCAATGTAGTCGAAATAGCCTGTGGAGGTAAGAGAATCCTCATCGTCAATGCGGT
>JAFTNI010000219.1 GCA_017451975.1 Clostridia bacterium | reverse complement strand
TAATATGTAGCAGTGTGCTCTTTTTCTCTCTGCGAGAAAGGAGCTCAATATTGGGACAAAATCTCAAAGGCAAAGACTGCGGTAAGGGTATCTATCAAAGAAAGGACGGCTTATACAGCGCACGTTTTGTTGATAAGACAGGCAAACGGCACGAAAAGTATTTCCAGACGATTCCCGAAGCAAAAAACTGGATTGAAGAAGCAAAATATGCGGACAAGCACGATGATGTTTTTGTCGCAACCGACACAACTGTAGATGAGTGGTTCAACTTTTGGCTTGAAAATATTGTTGGCGATTTAGCTCCCAACACTCTCCGAAATTATCGTGAGAGATATTTTCATAACATTCAACCCGTTATGGGTAAAATGCTCATTGCGAACGTAAAGCCGATGCATTGTAAAAAGGTGTTCATGCAGATGGATGCCCACTATGCCGGTTCTACGATACGCCAAGCATTTATCACAATGGGTACGATGTTTAAGGCAGCAAAGATGAACGACATTATCTCAAAGCATCCGATGGATGGCGTTCAGTTCACAAAACCAGTTCGTGCAACGGACGATATTAAGTTTCTTACCCGTGAAGATCAGCGCAAATTTCTTGAAATTGCTCGTCGCTCACACAATTATAATCAGTATGCACTTATCCTTGAAACCGGATTGCGTACAGGTGAAATGATTGGGCTTACGTGGGATGCGATAGATTTTGAGAATCGCAGGCTTACGGTAAACAAGACATTGGAATTTCGTCACGCTCAACAGTTCTGGAGAGCAGGACCGCCCAAGACACCACAAAGTTATCGCACTATTCCTCTGACGGATCGGGCATACGAAATCCTAAAAGGAATATGGGATAATCGTGAGGGCAGAAAAGAAGCTCCTATACTGTCTGAAACTTTGGAATATATGGACAGGCGAACGGGAGTAACATCCAAGCTTGTGATGCGAGATCTTGTGTTCATCAACTATCGTACCGGCGCACCCGCCAAAAACAGTTCTTATGATACCCACCTCTACAAGCTCTGCGACGAAGCAGGGATCGAACGCTTTTGTATGCACGCTTTACGCCATACATACGCCACGCGGGCAATCGAAAGCGGAATGCAGCCAAAGGTGCTGCAAAAACTACTGGGACACGCCAGTATCAAAACAACTATGGATAGGTACGTTCACGTAACGACCGATTCTTTAGATCAAGCTGTAAGACAATTTCAGCAAAATGGGGTTTACGCATAAAATTCTATATAAATCAACGCGAAAATGGCGTAAAAATGGAGTAGAGCCAAAACGCCAATGCACGAAAACCCTTGTAAAATAAGGAAAAATTAAAGGAGAATTAAATAAAATGAAACTTGGTATCGTAGGCTTGCCTAACGTAGGCAAAAGCACACTTTTCAACGCTATAACAAACGCAGGCGCTCAGGCGGCAAACTTCCCCTTCTGCACCATCGACCCCAACGTAGGCATGGTAACAGTGCCCGATGCACGCCTTGACGCTCTTGCAGAGATGTACAACCCCGAAAAGTACACGCCCGCAGTTATCGAATTCGTAGATATTGCAGGCCTTGTTAAAGGCGCTTCCCAGGGCGAAGGTCTTGGCAACAAGTTCCTTTCTCACATCCGCGAAACAGACGCTATTATTCACCTTGTCCGTTGCTTCCCCAACTCCAACGTTATCCACGTTGACGGCAATGTTGACCCCATGCGTGATATAGAAACAATCAACCTCGAGCTCATCTTCTCTGACCTTGAAGTTCTCGAAAGAAGAATTACAAGGGTTGAAAAAGATATGAAGGGCGATAAGAAGCTTGCAGGCGAGCTTGCATTCCTCAAATCTGTTCGCGAAACGCTTGAAGACGGCAAATGCGTTCGCTCCATGAACCTTTCCGAGGAAGAAAAAGAAATGCTTTCCGACGTTGCACTTCTCACGCTCAAGCCCGTTATCTACGTTGCAAACATTGGAGAAGACCAGCTTGCAGACGATTTTTCTTCTACAGAAACATACGCAACGCTCGCAGAGCACGCGGCAAGCGAAGGCAGCGAGCTTCTCACCATCTGTGCGCAGATAGAAGCAGAGCTTGCAGAGCTTTCCGGTGAAGACAAGGAAGCCTTCCTTGAAGACCTCGGCATTGAAGAAAGCGGACTTGATGCGCTTATCAAAGCAAGCTATAAGCTTCTCGGCTACATAAGCTTCCTTACGGCAGGCCCGAAGGAGGTTCGCGCGTGGACAATAGTAAACGGCACAAAAGCACCCCAGGCGGCGGGCAAGATCCACACGGATATGGAGCGCGGCTTTATCCGCGCAGAGGTTATCGCATTCGATGACCTTATGAAGTGCGGCTCTATGGTTACAGCTAAAGAAAAAGGTCTTATCCGCAGCGAGGGCAAGGATTACGTATTCCGCGACGGCGATATAGTAGTTATAAGATTCAACGTATAAATTAAAAACGGGCGTACTCTGTTACGCCCGAAATTTTTCAAAAAAAGAGGTATATTATGCTTAAAATAGGTTGCCACCTTTCCTCCTCTGCGGGCTACCTTGCCATGGGCATGGACGCAGAAAAAATCGGCGCCGATACATTTGCGTTTTTTACGCGTAACCCGCGCGGCGGAAGCGCAAAGCAAATAAACGAAGCCGACGTTGCGCGCTTTCTTGAGCTTGCGGGCAAGCTTAGCATTTCGCCGCTTGTAGCGCATTCGCCCTACACCTTGAACCCCTGCTCTGCCAAGCCGGAGCTTCGCGATTTCGCAAAGCGCACCATGCGCGACGACCTTGAAAGAATGGAGTTCACACCCGGTAATTTCTACAATTTCCACCCGGGCTCGCACACGGGCCAGGGCGAGGAAACGGGCCTTGTGCAATGCGCCGAAATGTTAAACGAAATTTTACCCTTCTCGGGCACGACCACGGTTCTTATAGAAACTATGGCGGGAAAGGGTTCTGAAATAGGCAAAAGCTTTAAGCAAATAGCGAAAATCATTTCCATGGTGGAAATGAAAGAAAAGGTGGGCGTTTGCCTCGATACCTGCCATATATGGGATGGCGGCTACGATATCGTCGGCAACCTTGACGGCGTGCTCACAGATTTCGATAAAACCATAGGTCTTTCAAAGCTTTGCGCAGTACACCTTAACGATAGCCTTAACCCTTGCGGTGCGCGAAAGGACAGGCACGCAAAAATAGGCGAAGGTCAAATAGGAAAAGAAGCTCTTTTCCGCGTTATAAACCACGAAGCGCTCTGTAAGCTCCCGTTTATTCTGGAAACACCGCAAGATTCGCTTGCAGGCTACGCGGCAGAAATAGCAATGCTCCGCGAAGCGTACAAGCACTGATGGAGGCTGCATATGAACACTTTTGAAACCAAAAATATAGTAAAACGTAAAAAACGCAAGCAAAAAATAATTATCGCATCAATCGCCGTCTTCCTCGCCGCGGTTATAATAGCGGTTTTTGCGCTCTCGCTCGGCTCAAAAGGCTTTACGCCCGATTTAAACCGCGCCGCTTCGCGCGGGCTTTCGTTCGATAAAACGTCGATAGTTTCAAAAACGTACACTCTTGTGGGCATCGGCGCTTGCAAGGATAAAGACCTTGTTGTGCAAGCCGAAAAGGACGGTATGCCCGTGGCAGCTGTGGGTGAAATGGCTTTCCGCGGCAATGAAACCATAAGAAGCATTATTCTGCCCGAAGGTGTTTCCGTTATAGGCAGCTCTGCCTTTGCATATTGCAATAGCCTTGAAGCGGTAGTTTTCAAGGGCAAAGTCACTCATATAGGCAACTCCTCCTTCCGCTATTGTGCATCGCTTCGCGAAATAACGCTTCCCGCATCTGTTATAACTATAGCAGATTCCGCCTTCAGCCACTGCACGAGCCTTACAAAAATCCACTTCGGCGGCACGATGGAGGAATGGAAAAAAATCAGGTTCGGTGCGCACTGGAACGTAAATATGCCCGAATACACCGTGTACTGCACCGACGGCGAAATTTTTGTAGATGCTTACTCCAAATACAGGGAAGTTGCGTGAAAGCAACAAAATTTTTAATATTTTCACAATAATTTTCACTCAAAATTAAAAATCACGCATTCACTTCTCACTCATTACAAATTATAGAAAAATCATACAAAAATCACGTACTTGATTTTATCAATAGACAAGGAGATAAAAATGAATAGCAATAAATTAAATATGATGAAAAAACCAGTTTTATGGCTTATAATAATTTGTGTTTGTTTGTCTTTAAGTTTTTTTGTTGCTCCATTAATTGTGGGCGTAGTTTTACTAGCATACTTTATTTCTGATTTGAGCAAATATGTAAAAGAAATCGGAGAGATAACTGAGTATAGAAAAAAAGTAGAAACCGAACTTTCGCAGAAAAACGACGAGATTTCACTTTCTATCTCTTTTTTAGAAAAACTCAAATCCGAAACAACAGAAGAGAAATTTGTTTCTTTAAAATCTGATATTGACACTGCAAAAGTTAAACTTGACAAAGAAACTGCTAAAGTTTCGAAACTTACATATTTATATAATGCAGTTAAAAATTATCTGGAAAAATTTAATTGCTCAGAACTTTCCTCGGCAGAAATACAAGAAATAGAAAACCTCATTTCGGAAATTAACATTGAAAATCTTTTTGAGCCTACGGCAGAAATAAAACTCCATAGTACCGATATGCGCGATCTTCGTAAGCAGTTCCGAGATATTAACAAAGATATCGATATTACATTAACCACTTATGAAACACGCTATACAACAAAAGCAAATCTTGCAATTTACCGTCTCATGGTTCTCGCTCTTCGTGCAGAACTTCAAAATGTGCTTTATACTATGAAATACGGGAAACTTGAGGATGCTATCGAAAATGTAAACACTATTGCAAACAAATATATTAAAATAGCTGCAGATGGTAATAAATCAATTGAAGGTACGATAACACGGTTCATCGAAGAAATGCGTTCTCTTTTCACTGATGCCGTAAAAGTTGAATATGAATATTATCTTCGCAAAGAACGTGCTAAAGAAGAACAAAAAGCGCTTCGTGAACAGATGAGACAAGAAGCAGAGGAAAGAAAACTTTTACTTGAACAGCAAAAGAAAGTAGAAAAAGAAGAATCAAAATATACCGCCGAAATGGAAAAAGTACGTGCTCAAATGCTAGGCGCAAACGAGCTTAAAACACAGCAACTTTCAGAACGCATTGCAGAACTCGAATTATTGCTCGCTAAAGTAAATGAAAACAAGGAAAAAATCTCACAGCTTCAAAATGGCAAAGCTGGTTGCGTATATATTATAAGTAACTTAGGCTCTTTTGGTGATGATGTATTTAAAATAGGTATGACACGTCGCCTAATTCCCCAAGAACGTGTCGACGAACTTGGTAGCGCTTCCGTTCCATTCTCATTTGATGTACACAGTTTTATTTTTTCGGCAGACGCACCTGCTTTGGAAACGGCAATACATCATCGACTTAATGAAAAACGTGTAAATAGAGTAAATTTGCGCAAAGAATTTTTCAAACTTTCTCTCGATGAACTTGAACTACTCGTTCATGAACTAGAGCCATCAGCAGAATTCAACAGAACCATGGCTGCAGAGCAATATCGTCAATCTCTTTCCATGACAGAAAATTTTACAATTTTGGAATCTGATGAAGCGGAAGACGAAGAATAATAAAAATTTTTTATAACTGCTACCTACTGCACCGACGGTGAAATTTTTGTAGATGCTTACTCCAAATACAGAGAAGTTGCGTAAAGCAACAGCGCGTTGCTTGCACATTTCTTCCCTTTATGGTAAGATATCTACAAGGTGGTGATTTATATGCAAACAAAAGATATTATACGCGAGCTCCGCGCAAAAAAAGGACTTTCGCAAGATGAGCTTGCAGAAAAAATTTACGTTACGCGCCAAGCGGTTTCGCGCTGGGAAAACGGCGAAACCGTGCCGAATACAGAAACGCTCAAGCTGCTTTCAAGCTTTTTCGACGTTTCTATAAATACTCTTCTTGGCTCGCCGCGCAAGCTTATTTGCCAGTGCTGCGGTATGCCGCTTGAGGATGCCAGCATCAGCCGTGAAAGCGACGGCGCCTTTAACGAGGAATACTGCAAATGGTGCTATTCAGAAGGAAAATTCTGCTACACAAGCCTTGAAGAGCTTACCGATTTTCTTGTGAAGCATATGGTGAGCGAGGGTTGGCCCGAAGAACAGGCAAGGGCATATTTTGAAGAACAGCTCCCGCAGCTTAATTATTGGAAGCGATACGCCGAGCTTGGTGGAAATGAGCAATTTGAAGAATTCAAAAAGCAGCTCATTCGCGAATTTAACGATTTACACGTTGAGGGTATGCCCAAGGTTACGGCGCTTCATTTCCTCACGGGCGATTATATCAATCTGGAATACACTCTGCCAAACGGGCAGAAAGTAAAATTTCTCGATAACAGTGCAACTTACCTCGGCAACCAGCTTAAATGTGAATTCGGCGGCGACAGATGCTTCGGCATCGCTGCAAATATGGAATTTTTGCTCGTTTGCACATATGAAGCAAACGGCGAAAACCCCGAGCTTGTAATGTATAAAAAGAGATAAGCAAAAAAAACGGATGCCATAGCATCCGTTTTTTCATTACACTTCCCTTTTTCTGTAGAACACTATCGATAAATACCACGAAAGCGCGTATATAGCGGCACATAGCACGCATAACAGTATGGGCAAAGCGCCGGCAAGGCCGGTGCCCATATCGATTTGCTCAACATTCAAAAACGTAGATAAGCCGTATACGCTCGCAGCCACAACGCCTATCATAAAGAAATACACCATTCTTCCCTTTTCCGTGCCGAATTTAAACATAAAAGGCAAGCTTATCGGTGCGACCAAAGAGGAAAAACAAAATCCTATAATAAGTATTACGAAAAAATCCTGCGCACGAAAGCTGCCGTTTACCGCCATTTTTATCCCCTGTGCGGTTGCTGTAACAAAAAGCACCGCACACTGCACAAGAATGCATACGATATATTTCCCCGAAACCACTTGCGCTTTCGTATAAGGGAGCGTGCCGCTGTACACAGTAAAGCGGCTATGCTCGTCGTAAGCCAGCAGGTTTACGGGTATCATGCCGCAAAGCAGGCACGGATAGAAAACAAATAAAAGGTTATCGCTGGCAAAAAAACTTACCACCGTGAAAATAACGAGCATAAATAAATATGATTTGCAATATTTTTTCATCATATAAAAATCTTTTAAAAGCAAGCCCTTCATTTCCCTTCCCCCTTTACCGTGAATACAAAAAGCTCCTCTATGCTTATGGGGCTTATTTTCATACCATCGGGAACACTTTCACGCAGAACAACTGCCTCTGTGCCGTAAGCGTTTTCTTTTTTATATTTCACCGCCGCAGGTGCAAGCCTCGCAAGCTCCTCTGCCGTGCAGTGCACCATAGCGTAGCGCGCAAGAAGCTCATCCTTTTCCTCGCAAAGAAGAAGCTTGCCCTTGTGCAGAAACGCTATATAATCGCAAAGCTTTTCCAGGTCGCTTACAATGTGTGAGGAAATAAGAATGGAATGTGTTTCATCGCGAGTGAAATCGTAAAACATTTCCACAACCTCGTCGCGCACGACGGGGTCCAGCCCGCTTGTCGGCTCATCGAGAATAAGAAGCTTAGCCCCGTGCGACATGGCAATAGCTATGCCAAGCTTCATTTTCATGCCGCGAGAAAAATCCTTGAATTCCTTATTTTCGGGCAAAGAAAGCTTTGTAATCAAGCGCGAATATTCCGCGCTATCCCAATTTTTAAAGGTGCTTGCCATAATTTTGCCAACTTGCTTTGCCGTAAGGCAAGTGGGCAAGCCAACCTCGTCCATAACAACGCCCACATCCTCTTTGGTAAGCCTTATATCCTCGCCGTTATCCTTGCCGAGAATTTTAACGCTGCCGCCATCTTTATGCAAAATATCGAGTATAAGCTTTATGGTCGTGCTTTTGCCCGCGCCGTTTTCGCCCACAAGGCCCATGATGCACCCTTGCGGCAAGCAAAAGCTAACACCGTCGAGCGTAAAGCCCTTAAAGCTTTTTCGTAAATCTTTTATTTCCAGTGCGTTCATCCTTCATCCTCCAAACCGAATTTTACCATTTCAATAATCTCCTCGCCGCACAAGTTGCAAGCGGCGGCAAGCTTTATAATTTCCTCTATATGCTCCTCTATTTTTTTGAGGTTTTCTTCGCGCAGAAGCTCCATATTTTTCGGCGCAACGTAGCAGCCCTTAGCGGGCAAAGTGTATATAAAGCCTTCCTTTTCAAGTTCCTCGTAAGCGCGCTTTGTGGT
>JAFTNI010000218.1 GCA_017451975.1 Clostridia bacterium | reverse complement strand
GACGATGACGGCGAAGAAGAATTCACAATCATAGTTATTAAAATCGGCGGCAAATGGTATCTTCACAACTTCAGCTTGTGGGGCTGATACATAGGCTGATACATAAATATAGCAATTTAAAAAGGTGTAACCTCTCGGTTACACCTTTTTTCATCATATAAAGAGTGCCGATATTATGCCGAGCACAAGCGCCGCCGCCGCGATAATGCGCGCGATGCGAAGCTTTTTGCCATCGCCGCCTGCAGCTCTTTCAAGCACGAATGCGCCCACGCTCATAAGCGCCGCAAGCACAGCAAGCACAACCTGCTCTATAAAGCCCGTTATACCTATACGGAAGCCTATTGTGGAAACGTAAACGCCGAGCGCCACTACGATGTAGAAGAAAACTCTTTTCGCTTTCTGATTTTTGAGAAGGAACATAAGCATAAGCGAAAGAAACGTTGCCGCTATGATCCCCATAGATACAACTACCAATAAATCCAAAGATGTAAACATATTAAAATCCTCACTTTCAATTTTTTATTTTTTTGGGTGTTCCCCTTTGGTGATTATAGAATAACACAGTTTTCTGAAGAAATTCCGCAGAAAATTCTGAAGAATTCTAAAGATTTGAAAGTGTGATAATAATTTCAAATTCATCTTCGCTTTGGCGCACCTCTGCGCCGCCGCCGTAATTCTGTGCAATACGGAGTATGCTGTAAAGCCCCATTTTGTAGCTTTGCGCCTGATGAGCGTTCTTTTTTACGGCGTTTTTCTGCCTTACGGTAAGCCCGCGCTCGCCATTTTCAACGGTAAGCTCCACGGGCTTTTCGTGCGCGGCGTATTTTTGCACGTTGGAAATAAGGTTATCGAAAATTCTTCGCATTTCCTGAACATCAAAGCTACCCGCAAACGCCGCGCAAGCTGAAATATCCACCTTGAGCGTAAAGCTTTCCTCCAGCGCTTCTTCAAATTCACACACAAGCTGCTCTATAAGCAGGCGCGCATTTTCAAAATGCTCCACGTTGCGCTTGCCGCCGTCGAGCAATATTTCCGTTATGCTCTTTATTTGACCTGCCTTCTTTTCCACAAGCGAAAAATATTCGCTCATTTCTTGCGCGGTGGCGTTTTCTTTTGCGGAAAGCAGCTCTGTATAGGCTATTATAGAGGTAAGCGGTGTGCGTATATCGTGCGAAAGCGCGCGTATAAGCGCCTCCTTTTCCTCCTTCAGCCCGCGCTCGCGCGCTTTCACCGCCGCTTCCGTTTCGGAAAGATAGTTTATTGCCTCTGCAAGCGCCGTAAGCTCGTTGTTGCCCTCCAGCGGCAGGCGGTAGCCCATTTCACCGCCGCGCAGTATGTCTACCCCCTTTATTATCGTTCCGATATACGCAAGGCGCTCGCCGAAAAGCACAATGAACAAAACCGCAAAAAATATAACGGAAACGGCGAGGCTAACGCTGAAAACAAAGCCATCCAGGCGGTAGAGCGCCTCTTCATCAAGCGGTATGCCGTTTTCCCAGCAATATTCCTCTGCCACGCCTATGCCGAAAAAAATCAGGAAAAAAAACAGCACGAGCGCCGCCGCAAAGCACACGGCAAAAAGGCCGAGTATTTCATACGAAAGCTTTCGCCTTCTTTTTGCTTTTTCAGTCAACGTAATACCCCCTGCCCCACGCCGTTTTGATATACCTTGGGTTTCTGGAATCGTCGCCAAGCTTTTTTCTTATGTTTTTTATATGCACCATTATGGCGCTGTCACCAACGGCGTTTTCATCCCATACGCTTGAATATATCTGCTCCAGCGAAAAAATGCGCTTGCGATTATTCAAAAGCAGCTCGAGAATTTTAAATTCCGTATAAGTAAGCGCCGTGGCTTCGCCCTCTTTTATAATCGCTTGGCTTGCCGTATCGAGGTAAAGGTCGCCGAGCATAAGCAGGTTTTCCGCCGCCTTCGGCGCTTGCGCCTGCTCTTTCGGCGCGCTTCGCCGCAGTATTGCCTTCACGCGCATAATAAGCTCTGCGCCCGAAAACGGCTTGACTATATAATCATCTGCCCCCACGGCAAAGCCCATAACTTTATCAGATTCGCCCGAGTAAGCCGTGAGAAAAACTATGGGCGCATCATATTTTTTTCTTATTTCCGCGCCTGCGGCGAAGCCCGAAAGGCGCGGCATATTTACGTCTAGAATATAAAGGTCTGTTTCCTGGTTTGCAAGCTCCAGCGCCGCCTGCCCATCCTCGGCGCAAAGAATATTATAGCCCGCTTCCGAAAGCAGAATTTTCAGTATATCTCTTATTTCCTTTTCATCGTCTGCAATAAGAATTTGTTTTTTGCCGTCCTTCATATTTTACCTCACGAAGTCTTACTTTAAATTACCCACGTCGTAATTTATTATTATCACGTCCTCGGGCGGGCTTTCCCCGCCCGTCATTTCGGCAAGAACGCTTTTATAGTGCCCCTCCCACTCCTCTTTCGGCGTGGGAATATACGTGTTATCATTCACAAAATTCAAAAGTACGAGTTTTACCGCGCTTATTTTGCCGAAAGGCTTTTCGCCTAGCTTGCGAAGGAAGGTGAGCCTGTTGCCAAGCTGATAATATTTATTGAGCCACGCTTCAAAGTCGCCGCGCGCAAAATATTTTTCCTTTACTTCATTCATGGATTTTATTATAAGCTCCTTGCTGTATACGTTGGTTGCGGCACATTTGCTTTCAAGCTCTGTTACGTGCGCCTTCGCCTCGAAAAGGTATAGCACGGTGCCCTCGCCGCCAAGCGCGAGCGCATCCCACTGCGGCTGGCGCTTGGGCCAGAATGCAAAAAACCTTTCCGCATCTGCCCAGAAAAGCCCCAAGCGCTCGCAAACGTACCCATCGCGAAGCTCATATTCATCGTATGTATTTTCATTGCCCGCAAGCGGCGAAAGCCACTCAAGCGCCTCGCCAAGCTCGCTTTCAAGCGCACGACGGAGCTCCTCTTCTTCCACCACGGTCTGTATCCAATATTTGCTGCCCTTTACTCCCCGTCCCTTTGACGTGTTACTGTAACCCATATTCTCCTCCTTACTTCAATTCATACGCTTCCGCCGCGTCTAAAAACGAGCCGTAGTCGGCGGGCAGAAGCTTTTTTGCCTCGGCAAGCTTCAGCCATCGGTGCGCCGATATTTCTTTGCCGTCATATTTCGGCTCGCCCTTGCATTTTGCAAGAAACAGCACGAGCGTTTTTTGCCTTCCGCCGAAAATTTCATAATACATCTCCATGCGGAAGCCGCGAATGAAAGAAAGCTCTATGCCCGCTTCCTCGCTCGCCTCTCTCTGCGCCGTTACGTGCTCTGTTTCAAAGGCTTCTGCGTGGCCCTTCGGCACGCTGTAAGAGCCCGATTTCGTTTGCAGAAGGCAAAGGTATTCCCGCACGCCCGCGTTTTCGCGAAAAACTATAGCTCCGCACGATTTATGGTAGAAAGCGTCTATTTCCGTTTTAAAATATTTTTCCTGAAAATGCACCGCTTCGGCAATTTCCGCCTGGTTGAACACCACGCCCTCCGGCGCGGCGGCAAGCTTATATTCATCGTCGTTTTCGCGGTAGATTATGCCAATGATTTTTGCCGTGTATTCGCGCACGGGCTCGCTTACGCCCAAAAGGTAAACGTCTGTTTCCTCGCCGTCGCCGCCCACGGTTTCGGGTATATAGCCGTAATTCACGGGGTAGATAAGCCCCGGAAACTGCGGGTGGGCGCTGCCAAGCGGCCTGTCTATAACGATATTCACCGTTTTTCCTAAGTATTCTTCAATATATTTCATATGTTTCCGCCTCAAAATTCTATTTCTGCAAGGTCAACTTGGTTTTCTCTTTGCTCAAGAGTAAAGCGGAGCGTGCCGCTTTCGTCTGCCGTGGCGCTAAAGCGTTCCTCTACGGGCTTCGAAGCCGCCGCAAGCGCCTCTGCTTCGTGAAGCTTTTCAAGCGTGCCGTATTTTCCGCTTTTATATTCAAGCCACGGGTCGCCTTTACCCTTGCCCAATGTCTTTCTGCAAACCGTGTACGTTTTGCCCGCTTCAAGCCCGCCTATGGAAACGGCTATGCTTTCGGCTTCGCCGTTTGCAATTTCGCCCGCAAAATATTTTCTGCTTTCCACTTTACAGGGCAAAGCGGTGTTCCACGCAAGCACTTGCGCTCCGCGCGCGCTTTTTGCGGCGTATGCGCTTTCGTCGCCGCAGGCAAGCTCCGTTTCGCCAAGTGCGGCAAGAAAAGTGTATGCGTGATAAACAGGCTTCGGCACGCCCTGCATATTGATAAGCCCAAAGCCGCCGTGGAAAGGCGACGTTGGCGGTGCAACCTCCTCAAAAATATCGGAAATTACCCAATAAGACATCATTTCGGCATATCCCTCGCATTTTTTGAGCGTGTTCAAAAGGTAAGCCGCGCAAAAATAGTGGTCGTGTACTGTGTCGGTAGATGAATATGAGGGCGACCACTCTGTTACAACAAGCGGCAAGCCGTTATTTTTGCATTTTTCGCCGTTAGCGCGCACCTCGTTTGCCACCTTATCCAGCTCGCGTATAATGATTACGGCGTTACCGTCGGGGTCGAAATCGCCGCGCGCCCCGTAAGAGTGGCTCGTTATGAAATCTATCGGCACGCCGTTTTCGCGGCAATGCTCAATTATATCATCTATCCACGCCATGCCCGCAGAGGCGGGGCCACCCACACGGTATTCGGCGTTAACACCCTTTACGGCGAGCGCCGCCGCATCGTAAAGCGCAAAATACGCCTCTTTGTTCTTATATTCCGTGAAAAAGTGAGGGTGATTAGGCTCGTTCCAAACCTCAAAATACCACTTTTTAACCTCGTCTTCGCCATAGCGGTTCGTTACGTGGCGCACGAAAGCCGCCACGAGCGCCCCCCATTCCGCCATATCGCGCGGCATAGAAACGTTCATTTTCCACCAGAAAACGTATTTTTCCTCGCTTGCCATATCGCGAGGCATAAGCCCAAGCTCGCAAACGGGGCGAATACCTATGGAAAGAAGCTTATCAAAAAGCATATCTATATATGCAAAAGAAAATTCCGGCTTGCTCGCCGCGTTTCGGCGCACAACGTTCATCTCCTCGTGGAAAAGCCCGTGGAAGCGAATGTATTCAAAACCGCATTCGCGCCGCGCGCGCTCAAGCTGCTCCATAACGGGAAAGCGCATAAGCTCGCCCGCGCGCCCCGCGCTTATACAGCGCGCAAAAAATCTATCCACCTTGCCTTTTTCGTCGTTTATGCTTACGCAGATATTTCTCATATAATTCTCCTTGTTTATTCAAAAAGCAACCGCGCAAAAAGCGCACATTCCTCGGGCTTGCACGCCGTTACGTGCCCCGTTTTTTCAAGAGTAATGCTTTTAGCGCCCTCAAGCGAGCGTAAAAACGGCACGTATTTAAAGGATGGGTCGGCTTCGCCGTATGCAAAAGCTATGCGCGAAGCATCGAGCGCCGCAAGCCTTGCCTTGGTTTTATGAAAATTTATCATAAGCGGCATATTAACAAGCACCATTTTCTCAAAAGGCAGCGCGCACGCAATTTCCGTGCATTTAAACGCGCCGTCTGACGTGCCCCAAAGGTAAAGCCCGCCGCGCGCGTATTCGCGCAAAACGGATATATCTGCTTCGAGCGAGCTTTTGCAAGCCTCGGCGTTACCGGAGCAAATAACGCTTGCACCGTATTTTTCGCGCAGAAAAGCGGCAAAGCGCAAATATTTATCCCCCTCGCCGCGGTATGTGCCGCCGCGCCCCGCTTTTATAAAAACGGTCGCTTCGCCGCCGAGCAAAATGCCGTATTCCGTTTTTGCGCCCACGGCTTCTCTTTCCGTAAAAATATCAAAATCCATATTTTGCCCCCAATATTTACCTCAATTTCCTTGGCTCGCTTATGAGCCCCGCGAGGTAATCGAGCGATACGTTGTAGTACCTCGCTAAAGTTATAAAATGGTGCATGGGAAGCTCTCGTTTGCCATTTTCCCACCTGCTGTATTGCTCTTGCAACGTATTCAAAATTTCCGATATTTCGCTTTGACTTTTACCGTTATTTTTTCGCAATTCACGAAGCCTCTTGTAATAGCACATATACGGTTCTGTGCATTCTAGCTTTCTAGGCTCGCTTACAAGCCCTGCAAGATAATCGAGAGATACGCTATAATACCGAGCTAAAGCTATAAAATTGTGCATCGGCAGCTCGCGCTTGCCGCTTTCCCACCTGCTGTATTGCTCGCGCGATGTGTTCAGAATTTCTGCTATTTCACTCTGGCTTCTATCATTATCTTCCCTTAAATCACGAAGTCTTTGGTAAAAATACATAAAATATCTCCCCTATTAAGTCATTGATTTTTGTCTATTAAGTAGATTATATCATATGACCAAATGGTTATATTGACTTTGTGAGCAAACGGTTATAAAATATATTATATCCACTAAATATTCAAGCATATTTATGAAAGGAGGTGGTTTCCATGAACGAACAAAGCCTTAATTCCATAAGCTTACTCAATGCCTGCCAGGACGAAATGTGGCATATGATGAACCGTATGGTTTTTCTTACGGAAATATATAATTCCATAAGCTTCGGGCATTACGAAAGCCTGCTTGCGCTCGTGTTTGACGATATCGAAAAATTTATACCCACTTTGGGAAGGCTCGTAGAAAAAATAGACAAATACCACGGAAAATAAATTTGCCCGCCGCGCCGCAAAAAGGCATTTTTCTCCCCATTCTTTAATATATTTTTACAAAAACAAAAGGGAGAGAAAAATGAACAGATTAAAACGCTTCGCAGCAAACGCCGCTATTCTGGGCGGAGTTTCCATATTCATGCGGATAATCTCCGTTTCCTTCAACGCCTACGCCGCGGGCGCGGTGGGCGCGCAGGGTATAGGCGTTTATTCGCTTATAATGAGCGCATACGTTTTCGCCGTTACGGTGGCAACCTCGGGCATAAATCTTGCAGTAACACGCCTTGTTTCCGAGGAGCTTGGGCACGGCAACGCAGGCGCCGCTATAGCCGCAATGAAAAAATGCGTATGCTACAGCATAATTTTCGGCTCGGCTTCTGCGTGCGCGCTCTTTTTCTTTGCAGAGCCAATAGGCGTACACCTGTTGGGTGATGAGCGCACAGTGATTTCGCTTCGTGCGCTTGCCGTAAGCTTGCCGTTTATAGCGCTTTCAAACGTACTCGGCGGCTATTTCAACGCCGTGCGCCGCGTTTCCAAAAGCGCCGCAGTTTCCATTCTCGAGCAATTTGTGAAAATCGGCTTTACAGTGGCGTTTCTTCATGCCTTGGGCACGGAAAGCGTAGAGCGCTCCTGCCTTGCGCTCGTGCTTGGCACAAGCATATCGGAAGGGCTTTCGTTTATATACCTTCTTATCCTCTACCTTCGCGATAAGCGCAAGCACCTTCGCGTGCGCGAGGGCGAGGCGGTGCCGCGCGGGCTGACGGCGCGTATGCTTCACATATCCGTGCCGATAGCGGCGAGTGCCTACCTGCGCAGCGGCCTTGTAACCGTGGAGCATATTCTCATACCGTACGGCCTGCGCCGTTCGGGGCAGAACGCGGCAGATGCGCTTGCCTCCTACGGCACGGTGCACGGCATGGCTTTGCCGCTGGTGCTTTTCCCCTCTGCCGTTTCCGCCACGTTTGCCTCGCTCATAATTCCCGAGCTTTCCGAGCTTGCGGCAAAGTACGGGAGGCGCGATACGGTGCACATAAAATACATCGTGCGCCGTGCTATAACGCTTTGCCTTGTTTTCGGCATGGCGTGCGCGGGGGCTTTCGTTCTGTTTTCGGGCTCGCTCGGCGAGCTTGTCTACAAAAGCGCAGACGCAGGCAAATATATCGGCGTTTTCGCCGTGCTTGTGCCGCTTATGTACCTCGATACAACCGTAGACGGTATGCTGAAAGGGCTTGGCGAACAGCTTGCATCTATGAAATACAATATTATAGATTCCGCCATAAGCGTTTTCCTGGTTTATACTCTCTTGCCGAAAATGGGTGTAGGCGGCTACATAGTTTGCGTTTTTATAACGGAGCTTGTGAACGACGTGCTGAGCCTTTCGCGCCTTATAACAGTCACGAACGTCAAAATCCCCGTTTTCCGTGCCGTGGTTTCCCCGCTTCTTTCCATAATAGGCGCTTGCGCCGCCACGCACCTTTTTTTGAAGGCTTTGCCATTTACCTTTGCGCACCTTGCCGTGGAAACCGTTTGCGGTATTTTCATAATGCTGCTTTTCTATGTAAACTTTCTTATAATCTTCCGCGCGCTTTCGCGCGAGGATATAGCGTGGTTTGCCTCTATTTTCAAAAGAAAATCCGCGTGAATACGACGTAATAAATTTACGTGAAAATGTTGAAAATGCTCCCATCTTATGGTATACTTTAATATATATAAATATAAGGAATGATGAATTTGAACACACCGTTATATCTGGAGTATACACACCCCGCGCCCGAATACGCCGATTTTTTCCGCGCGCGTATAGACGATAAGCCCGATGCGGGCTGGGAAAAATGGTCGCTGCCGCTTGGCAACTCCCATTTCGGCGCTTCTCTTTTCGGCAGAACGGAAACAGACCGCATACAAATTACAGAAAACAGCGTGGCAAACCCACCCATACGCGGCAATAGCTGGAAGCAAGGGGGCGGCGGCACACGCTCTTTCGGCGACCTTATTTTTGAATTCGGCCATAAATCGCCCATTAAATACAGGCGCTCGCTTTCGCTCGACTCTGCTGTTTCCGTGGTTTCATACGAATGCGGCGGCGTGAAATACGAGCGCGAATATTTCCTCAGCTACCCCGATAACGTGCTGGCTATGCGCTTCACGGCGGGCAAGGGCGGCAGGCTTTCCTTCTCGCTTTCCCCGCTTATTTCCTTCTGCGGCGATTATTGCGTGGCAAACGGCGACGGCTGCGGCAGAAGCGGCGAGGTCATTTCCACTCACACGGATATAGTAATGCGCGGTGTTTCAGATTACTACAATATAAAATACGAGGGCAGAATACGCGTAAAGGCATACGGCGGTAAAATAACCAACGAAAACGGCACGATAAAGCTCAAAAACGCGGAAAGCGCAGAAATCTTCTTCACCTGCGGCACGAACTACCACATGGAAAAGTGCGTATTTTCCGAAAGCGAAGCCAAGAAAAAGCTTGCGCCCTTCCCGCCCCCGGGCGACGACGTGCTTCAAACACTGAACGCCGCCTGCGCCAAGGGCTACGACGCGCTGAAGGTAGACCATATTAAAGATTACAGCTCGCTTTTCGGCAGAGTGCGCCTTTCGCTCGGCGGGAAATACCGCGGTATTCCCACAAACGAGCTTCTGGAGCTTTATAAGCGCGGCGAAGAAAGCCGCTACCTTGAGGAGCTTATTTTTCAGTATGGCAGATATTTGCTCATAGCCTCGTCGCGCCGCGGCGGCTACCCCGCCAACCTTCAGGGCACGTGGTGCGCATACGATAGCTCCCCATGGGGCTGCGATTACCACCACAACATAAATTTACAAATGAACTATTGGCCCGCGCACGTTGCCAACCTTGCCGATTGCTTCGAGGTCTACAACGATTACGCAGAGGCTTATATGCCTCTCGCGCGCAAAAATGCAGATAAATACGTGCTGCAAAACTACCCCGAAAGGTTCCCCGGCAGGGGGGCTTGCGGTTGGATAATAGGCACAAACGCCACGCTCTACAGCATAAGCACTCCGCACGCATACACACACTCCGGCCCGGGCACGGGCGCGCTCACAGCCCTGCTCTTCTGGCAGCACTACGATTTTACGCGCAATAAAAAATACCTGCGCGAGGTGGCTTACCCCTACCTTCGCGAAATTTCCCGCTTCTTCCTGATAATACTCGAAAACGTTGATGGCAAAATGCTCGTGGGCTTTTCTGCCTCGCCCGAGCAGCTGAAGGACGGCAAATATTACGTTACCAAGGGTTGCTCCTTCGACCAACAGATGATATACGAGGTTTTTGAAAAAACGCTTCTGGCGGCAAAAACGCTCTATATTACGGAAAAGGACGAGCCATTGCTTAAAGACATAGAAAAAACACTGCCCCTGCTCGACCCCATTATAATAGGCGTTGGGCGCTACATAAAGGAATACCGCGAGGAAAACTACTACAGTGAAATAGGCGAGCCCAACCACCGCCACGTTTCGCAGCTTTCGGCGCTCTACCCGGGCACGAAAATCAACCGCAAAACACCCGACTGGCTCGATGCCGCAAAGAACACCTTAAATTTGCGCGGCGATAAATCCACGGGCTGGGCGGTAGCGCACAGGCTTTGCCTTTGGGCGCGCACGGGCGACGAGGATAGAGCCTATAGCCTTGACAGCACGTTTATAAAGAACAATGTTTTGCCAAACATTTGGAGCACACACCCGCCCTTCCAGATAGACGGCAACTTCGGCGCTACGGCGGGCGTTTGCGAAATGCTTCTGCAAAGCAATTCGGGCGCTATAGAGCTTTTGCCCGCGCTCCCCGACGCTTGGCGCAACGGCCGTTTCCAAGGGCTTTGCGCGCGCGGAGGCTTTATAATCGACTGCGAATGGGAAAACAGGCGCATAAAGGAAATATACGTCACGTCCACCGTGGGCGGTATATGCACGCTCAAATTCAAGGGCGCAAACCGCGCCGCGCTCGATAATATCGAATTCAGCGTAGACGGCAATATAATGTTCTTCCCTACAATAAAGGGCGAAACACTGCATATAACGATACAGTAAAAGTGTGCGAAAGCGCACTGCCGCGCGGCGCAGGTTTCCATATAATAAAAAACAAGGCAAAACGCCAAAGCGTTTTGCCTTTATTTTTTAAAGAAATACGAATATTGCAACTATTATAGCAATATGCAGAATAAGACCGAGAATGTTAACTGCCCAGAAGTACCAATGCTTCGTTTTGTGGCGGAAAACCTTCATACCGCAAAGCGCGCCGACAGCGCCGCCGAAGAAGCCCCAGCCGAGAAGCACCGCTTCCGGTATACGCCAAGCACCGCGCTGTGCCTTGTTTTTATCCACGCCGTAGAGTATGAACGCCACAAGGCTCATGATCACGATGGCAAGCATAACGATCATGAGGAGTATTTCCTGCTTCATAGCCACAATATTTTCAAAAAACTGTGCCATAGCCATTTATCCTTTCATAAAAATGTTTTCTTAATTGTACCACAAAATATTTGCTTTGTAAATCACTTTGAAAAAGTTTTGCTTTTTTTCGCCGTCAAGGCATAGCTCTTTTCAATAAGGCTTTCCGTAAAATCAAGCGGCACACCGCTTTCGAGTATAACGCTTATCCAGTGGCGCTTGTTCATGTGGTATGCGGGAATTATGCCCCCGTACATTTCGCGCACAATGAAGCTTTCCTCGGGGTCGCATTTAAGGTTGAGCACGTCTGCCTTTCCCTCGCCTTCAAGCCCAAGGCGGCTCTTTTCCACGCGCATAAGAAGCCCAAACCACTTGCCGCCCTCGCCGTGGCGGAAAACAGTCGTTTCAAAATCGTCCTCAAAGGGCATATCAGTCACAGCCCCCGGAAGAGTGCAGGCAAACTCCAAAACCTTTTCGCGCTCCGTTTTTTTTCTTACGTAATTAAGCGAAAGCACGCCGTTTTCGTGAGTTTTCGCCCCCGAAAGCTCAAAAGCCGCAAGCTCGCTGCCCATAAAAAGCGGTTTATCTCCCGCTGCCGCCAAAACGGAAGCAACCACAAGGCTAAGCTCGTCTACCGCGCCAGCGCGCAAAAACGCGCCGTTTATAATACTTCCGCCCTCTAGAAGCAGGCGCTCTATGCCGAAAAGCGTATAAAGCTTTTCCAGCGCCGTGGGCAAATCCATCTCATCCTTGCCCGCAAAAATATAGGAAACGCCCGTTTCGCGCAAATATGCAAGGTAACGGGCGTCTGCCCCCTCGCAAAGCACCTCTATTATGTGCGCGCCGCCGTAGCCCGGGTCTTCATCTTCAATTTCCGCCGTTTGCCAGCCGAGCCGCCCGCGGCGGTCAAACGAAACGGCGAAAAATTTATTTTTATACGGTGCAACGAAATCGCCCTTCGGCACATCTGCTCCGTTGTATTCCGCAAGGTCGGGGTAATAACCGCCCGTGAAGCTGCCCTCCATAGTCACTCTGCCGCAGGCAAATGCGTCTGCCTTATATTCGCGGTTTATTTCATAGTAAAGCTCCGTAGCGGCCGCGCTTTCAGGCGCACCGAGAAACTCGCCCGTCACCTTACCGTCTATCGACTGTGTCATATGGCAAATAATATAAGGTCTTTTCAGCCCAAACATAAGATACACCCTCTTTTTTATTAAAAATTTATATAAATTATAAAAATAGTGTGGATTTTTTGAAAACTATATGATAGAATATATTTGTAATACACGAGAGGTGAACGAAAAATGAATAAGAATAACTTACTTTTTTTAGATGAATATAAAAAGCTTGACGATATGTGCCGTGAAAGCCTCGATATGAGCGAGGGTGTTGCGGAATACGTAAAGGAGATGGAGCTTTCCGAAGGCCCGAAAAAAAACGTGGACGCATGGGTTGAAGATTACCATGCGCTTTCGAAATGCCTCCATATAGAAGGTCTGCTCGGCAACGAGGATATGAGCAAAAAAGCACAGTGCACGAAGCAAGACCTTGCCTGGATAAAGAAATTCCGCCAGCGCATTGAAAAGGGTGAAGACCCTATTCTCGAGCTGAAAAAATACCACGAAAAGCTCCGCCTTACGGAAGAAAAGAAAAAAATGCTCGAGCCTTATATAGAAAAAGCCGCAACCTGCTTTGTTGTGCTCGTTATCCTTCTTCTCGCCGTTGCAGACAGCAAAAACAAAAAAAAGATAGAAGAGCAAGTGAAAGCTGGCAAAAAGAAAAAAGAAAAGAAGGCAAAAAAGAAAAAGGCCGAACCCGCAGAACAGGAAGAAGAATAATTCAAATGCCCGCAAAAGCGGGCATTTTTGTTCATTTTATTTTTCTTCAGAGTCTTTTCTCGCTTCAAGGAGCGCGTTTATAGCCAAAGCCACACCGCAAGCAATCGCAAGGTTTCTTGCCACGGGTTTAACCTTCGCCATTTTTTCATCGAATTTAGCTTTGGAAGCCTCGCGCTTTTCAAGGCGTGTGAGCGAGTCCTTTTGGTTTTCAAAGCGCTGTGCAAACTTTTTAAGCCATGCAATATCCTGCTTCGTGCACTGGGGCTTGCGGGTTTTATTGCCGCTGAGCGCAAGCACGTTATAGATATGCATACATTTGGAAAGCGTGTGGTAATCTTCTTCCCATTTGCCTATTTTTTCTTTCGTTTCGGAAGCGGAGACCATAGTGCCGAGATACATATTAACACCGCCGCCCTCAACGCCGAATTTTGCATTGCAAAGCTCTTCGACGTTTGTATATTCATTTAAAAACAACATATTAAGTTTATTCATTTTTTTATACCTCTCATATTTCGTAAGTACAGTATATCATATATTTATAATTTTGTCGAGGGATTTCATATTATTTTTTCACACTTTCCGGAAAAAGTTTGAAAAACCGCTTGTTTTCACAAGCGGTTTTTCAATTATTTCTTATTTGCTTCTTTCATTTCTTTTGTCTTTGCAGCTTTTTCGTTAAGCTCTTCGGGGTCGTGGAAGGTGGGCACAACCTGCTTTATGGCTTCCTTTACTTTTTCGGAGCCAAGCTCGTTTTCTGCCGCCGTAACCGCCGCCTGAAGAACGGCTATCTTTGCATCGACCTCATCTCTCGTAAGCGGAGAATCCTTTTCAATGAAAATCATATTGTTATCGGTTTTCGTAAGCTCTTCCGTTTTGATAAGAAGCTCTTCGTAAAGCTTTTCGCCGGGGCGAAGACCTATTTCCTTGATTTCTATATCGCGGTTAGGCAAGAAGCCCGAAAGTCTTATCATGTTAACGGCGAGGTCGTAAATCTTTATCGGCTTGCCCATGTCAAGCACGAAAAGCTCGCCGCGCTTCGCCATAGCGCCCGCCTGCATAACAAGCTGGCTGGCTTCCGGAATTGTCATAAAGTAGCGGATAATTCTGAAGTCGGTTATCGTTATCGGGCCTCCCTGCGCTATCTGGCGTTTGAAAAGCGGGATAACGCTTCCGTTTGAACCGAGCACGTTGCCGAAGCGAACCGCCGCAAACGTTGTTTTGCTGTCTGTACGGCACTGTACAACCATTTCGCACATACGCTTGGAAGCGCCCATTACGTTTGTGGGGTTAACCGCCTTATCCGTAGAAATAAGAACAAATTTTTCAACACCGTATTTCTCCGCCATATCGGCAGTATTGTAAGTGCCGAGAACGTTATTTTTAATGGCTTCGCAGCCGCTGTGCTCCATAAGGGGCACGTGCTTATGCGCCGCGGCGTGGAAAACGAGGTTGGGGCGGTAGTTTGCGAAAACTGCTTCAAGGCGTTTTCTGTCGCGCACAGAGGCGATTTCAACCGAGAGGTCAAGCGTATCGCCGTATTTGCGTATAAGCTCCTGCTGAATATCGTACGCGTTATTTTCGTATATATCGAGAATAATAAGCTTTTTGGGCTTGCACTTTGCTATCTGACGGCAAAGCTCGCTGCCTATAGAGCCGCCGCCGCCCGTAACGAGAACGGTTTTTTCAGAGTAGAAATCGAATTCTCTCTGGCCGTTTATGGCAAGGGGCTTTCTGAAAAGCAAGTCTTCAATTTCAAATTCACGGATAACGTGTGTTTTCTGGCTTTCGTCGTCTGTTTCGTCCTGCACGGGTGAATCGTAAAGCTTTACCTTGCAGCCAAGGCCCGTATAGAATGTATGAATTCTTTTAAGCTCTTCAATGTCGTTGTCTACTATGGCTATGATAACGTTGGAAATGTCGTATTTTCTGAGTACAACCTCTGCCTTATCCTCTGCGTAAACGTGGAGGTTAGCAATCTTACCGCCTATTTTCGAGGGGTCGTTATCGAAGAAAAGCACGGGGCGGTACATAGAGTGCGGGTTGGAGTGAAGGTCGTTTACAAGGTATGCACCGAGCTGACCCGCGCCTACGATAGCTGTGTTTGTCTGCTGCTCGTACTGAACGCGAAGGTTATATTTTCTCTTATAAAGCAAGCGGTAAACGAATCGCGCCGAAAGCGCCATAAGTGAACCGAGCGAAGCAATGGTTACGAAGAACCATATACCGATGTGGCGGCCGCTTATATAAGAAACCGTAACGGCAACCATGCCCGCGCAGGTATCTGCCAGCACAAGGCGAAGGTATGCGCCCGTGCTTGTATAGCGCCAAACGTAATTATATACGCCCCAGGTAACCCTGAAAACTATGCTTGCAATGAAAAGCACAGCCGCGTTATAGAAGAATAATCTGAACTCGTGAATATCAATACCCTCTTGCATATTGAAGTGACGGGTAGCGATATAATAAGCAACGTTTATGGCAAAAAGGCAGAATATATCGAAAAGAAAAAGCAAGACTCTTCGGTAATTGCCCTTAATCGCATTTTTGAGATCCATCTTTACCTCCGTAATAATCGTTATTTTTACAATGGGATACGACGATATTGAATTTTAAACGAAACGACAAACTGTAGCAGGCGGTTTTAAACAACACTTACCATTATATATTATTGTACTACATAAATTGATTTTTTGCAACAACTATTTTTTAAAAAACGCCTTCGAAACAGGTTATTTTTTCATATAGGCGTTTTTTTGCGGAAAAATCGCCGTTTTCGCGAAACAAACTGCCCTTGCGGTTTACGCAAGGGCACAAAATTATGCTTTTTTCAAAGAAGAAATGGCGGCATTTTATCGCCAACGCTTACTTTCTTAAATTTTTCGGCGGGCTCCGCTTTTTGGGGCTTTGCTGCCTTTGCGGCGGGTACGGGCTCTTTTACGGGTGTGGGGGCGGTTTCTTCCGCCACGGCGTCTGCCTTCGCGGCTGCCGTGGCCGCGCGGGCAATGCTCTTTTTACCTATTGACATATTCAAGCATCTCCTTTGCCATTTCGGCGTATTCTTTAGCGCTTCTGCTGTTTTTCTTATATGCCGCAACGGGCTGGCTGTTATCCTGCGCCCATTCCACGGCGCTGTCTATTCTTATATAAGTCTTGAAAACGTTCACATTTTCAAGCTCTTCAAGAAATTCCATCGTCTGGCGGAAATATGTTTTTCGCTCGTCTGCCTTCGTAACGGCTATGCCCAAAAGCGAAAGCGCGGGGTTCTGCTCCTTCGTTTTCGCAAAGAAATCGAGCATATTGGCAAGGCCGAAAAGCCCCCACGGGCTTGCTTCTATGGGAATGAGCAAATAATCTGCGGCACACATTATATTAAGCACTACCATGCCGAGCGTAGGCGGCGAATCTATAAGAATAAAATCGTATTCCCCGCTTTTGCGCGCGCCCTCAAGCACGCGGGCAAGAGTTTTTTCCCCTTCCTTTTTTCCGTAAAGCTCAAATTCCGCACCGCTCATAAGTATGCCCGAGGGAATGAGGGAAAGGTTTTTATATTTCGTTTTTCTTATAAAAGAGGAAGCATCGCGCTCTTCCTTTATAGCCGTGAAAAGGTTTTCGCCGCTTTCGGAAAAAGCAAGCACGTCCTCTTCCTCGAAAAAGGAAAGCGAAAGGTTTTGCTGCATATCTGCATCGACCATAAGCACGTTATAGCCGCTTTCGGCAAGCACGTAGCCTATATTGGAGCAAGTGGTAGATTTTCCGCTTCCGCCCTTGTTATTGGCGAAAGCAATTATTTTCGTTTCCTTACGCAAGGCTTATTCCTCCTTTGAAAGATATTCAAGCAGCGCATCGACTCCTCTGCCTGTTTTTGAATCGAGCGCAAAAATAGTTTTGCAGCCCGCCAGCCTCAGCCACTCCTTGCATTTTTCCACGTTGGCATCGGGGCGGTCTATAGCCGTTACAATGCCTATAACGTCGCGGTTTACCATGCAGGTAATATTAGGGCCGTAAATGGAATAAACGTCGTTAGCCTTTATAAGAAAGCCCACAACGTCTGCTTCATAGGCGTAAAGCGCCAGCGCCCCCGCAAGGTTTGCGCGCTCTGTATATTCACCGGGCGTATCTATTATAAGGTCGCCATAGTGAACGTACTGCGTTTTATAGTAATGAATTTTTTCACCGCGCAGCCTTTGCGTGAGCGTGGTTTTGCCCGCGCCCACTCTGCCGACAAACATAATTTTTTTCATGTTCTCGTCACTTCGCAAACAGTGCAGTGAAGCTTATCTCTGCAATAATCGGTAACGGCAATTATAGCCGCTTCCGCTTCGGAAACAGTACCCGTTATAATAAGCGTACCCGTAAAACGGTCTACAAACTCAACCGTCGCGCCCGAAGATTTCATAGCAATATCGGCGCATATAACGGCGGTTTCGGCAGGGCTTATCGTAAGCACGCCTATTGCGCTTCTGCCGTAATCGCCCTTCGGGTCAAGCCCCAGCTTTCTGTAAAGCACGGGGTCGGGGTTCGCTATAATATGAGCAAGCGTTATCTGCTTACCGGGCACAAGCTCCTGTATAATACGCATTTTATCGCGCATAGAAAGTTCATCCATAAAAATACCTCCCTCCACTTTCTTGAAAGAAAGCAGACAAAGAACTTCATTCAAAAAAAGACGTTTATTTCGTGCGGATTTTCGCTTGCCGCATTGCGGCAAAGCCGCAACCTCATATTTCACCGAACGGTGAAATACTTCATTTCAAAATACTCATCCACCTATCTGAACAAGCAAGCCGCTTTCAGTGGCCGCTTCATAGAGTGTGTTTATTTTTTCTTGCGGCATCGGCTCGATGCTATCGAGTGTATATTCCCTTCCGAGCCCCGTATATTTATCTCTGCCGAGCCTGTGGTACGGCAAAAGGTGGAGCTTCATAACACCGGGGAGCCGCGCGGCAAATTTTGCTATAGCGCGTATTTCTTCAGGCGTATCGTTGAAGGTTGGTATCACGGGCACGCGCACGGTCATATCCTGCGCCATGCTCGCTATATAATTTGCGTTTTCAAGTATGAGCTCGTTGGGTTTGCCCGTAAAGGCTTCGTGCTTTTTGCTGTCTACGTGCTTTATATCCATAAGAACGTAGTCGACGTGAGGTATCACCTTATCAAGCACTTCTTTTTTTGCGTAACCCGTTGTTTCAATAGCGGTATTTATGCCGTAATCGTGGCAAGCCTTGAATATTGCCGCCGCGAAATCGGGCTGGCAAAGCGCCTCACCGCCCGAAAGGGTTACACCGCCGCCGCTTCTTTCGTAATACGGCGCGTCTTTTTCTATTTCTTCCATCACTTCGCGCACGGTAACGTCACGGCCGACTATTTCTTTTTTACCGCCGCGCACGAGCTCCTGTATTTTATATTCCTGCGATTCCGGATTGCAGCACCAGCGGCAGCGAAGCACGCAGCCCTTCAGAAAGACTATTGTGCGTATACCCGGCCCATCGTGGATGGAAAAACGCTGTATATCAAATATTCTGCCCTGTGTATCGTAAATTCCCATCGCGTTTCTCCCTCTTCGCTTTCTTGAAAGAAAGCTCAGCAAAGAACTTCATTCAAAAAAGACGTTTATTTCGTGTGATTTTTTACGTTAATTTGTTTTATTTGTATGCATCAATCATAAACCTTCTTCCGCGTGTCATGCTCGAGCGTAGCGAAGCATCCCGCGGCAGTATCGGTCAAAATTATAAGCTTTTAAGTGCCGTCTTCGCAGAAAAACTTCACTTTAACCGTGCGCCCTTTCGGGCACACGGTTAAAACCTAAATCAAAATCCCTGTTCCGTTCTGTTTATGATATCGTCCTGGAGCGAGCGCGAAAGCGTTGTGAAAAGCGCGCTGTAGCCCGCAACGCGAACAACAAGCGTTTTGTAGTTTTCGGGGTGCTTTTGCGCATCGAGCAAGGTTTCGCGGTTGATTACATTGAACTGAACGTGCATACCCTTCTGGTCGAAGTAGCCGCGAATGAGCGAAACAAACTTTTCAAGCCCCGCCATACCTGCAAGCGCGCTGGGGTGGAACTTCTGGTTAAGAAGCGTACCATTGCTTGCAATACCGTGGTCGAGCTTGGCAACAGAGTTTGCCGTCGCCGTGGGGCCGCGCGTATCGCTGCCCGAAACGGGGCCTACGCCGTCTGCAATAGGCGTATAGGCAAGTCTGCCGTCGGGCGTTGCGCCCGTCTGAGCGCCGAGCGGCACGTTTGCGGAAACGGGGTAAAGCCCCGCCTGGTATGTACCGCCGCGGTAGTTTTTATATTTTTCAACCTCTTTTGTATATGTGTAAGCAACGTCGCGGGCAAAAAGGTCAACCTCGCGTATATCGTTGCCGTACTTCGGCACGCCTGCGATAAGCGAAAGAATTTCGTCATATCTCATTCTTGCGCCGTCGGGCAAATATTCGCCCGTTGTAACCGCGCCGTATATAGCCTTTATAACGTCCTCGTTTACAGTAGAACCGCTTTCGGCTATTTTCTGCGCTATGTCTGCGGTAAGGCGCTCTGCGTCATAGCCGCGCAAGCCCTTGCCGTAGTTATTTTCAAGCGCCGCCTTAAGCTCTGCCATAGTAACGAGCTTCTTTTCGAAAACAAGCTCGCGAACGGCAAGGAGCGCATCGGTCATATTGGCAATGCCGAAGCCCTGGGGACCTGTGAAATTATAGATAGCGCCGCCTTCCTGCAAGGATTTACCGCGCTTTATGCAATCGTCAACCATGCAAGATTGATAGGGCAAGGGGCAACGCATAGCGTGCGCCGCGTCTACGGCGTTATCTGCGTTTACCATAAGCTCTACCATATAGGCAGATTGCTTCTTGTAAGCATCGTAGAATTCTTCAAACGTTTTCATTTCAAGCACGTCGCCCGTTTTGGGGCCGATCTGCTTGCCCTTATCGACACCGTCGGAGAAAACGAGCTCCAACGGGCGGCACATATTGAAGAACGCCGCATCGTGCCAACCATCGGTCTTTCCCGCCTTCTGCGGTTCAACGCAACCGATTATGCAGTAGTCGCGCGCATCCTCGAGCGTGAGCCCGCGCGCCATTATCGAGGGAATAATGATCTCGTCGTTGTAGTATGCGGGCAAGCCCGTACCCGTACGGGTAAGCGCCGCCGCTTTTATAAGCAAGGATTTGGGCGAGCCGTTCCATACGCGAATGGAAATGGAGGGCTGGGGAAGCGGAACGTGCATTGCCGCTTCAAGGCACATATAGGAAAGGTCGTTTGTAGCGTCCATACCGTAAATGTCCTGGCCGCCGACAATAAGGTTCTGGAAAAGACCGTAGCCCGCAAAGCCCTCTGCGCTTGCCGCATCGCGAACCTTGTTTATATCGTTGAGCTTAACCCAGATATTGTCTATAAACTCCTGCGCCTCTTCTATAGAGATAACGCCATCGTCCTTGTCCTTCTTGTAGAATGGGTACATATATTGGTCGAAACGTCCGGGGGAAATGGAGTGGCCGCTTGATTCCGTCTGAAAAAGCATCTGTATAAACCAGAAGCTCTGGCAAGCCTCGAAGAAGGTTCTCGCGCCCTTTTCGGGAACGTGCGCGCAAGCATCTGCTATACGCTTCAGCTCCATCTTTCTGCCCATATCGTGCTCTTTTTCAGCCATATGGATTGCAAGCACAGAGTAGCGGTGAGCGTACTCTATAACAGCCTCACAGCTTTCGATAACGGCATCAAGGAAGTTTCTCTTCGTCACGTAATCGCCGTCGCCAAAGGAAAGCTTTGCAAGCTCTTCCTTAGCTTCGTTTATAATTGCTTCGTAGCCAAAGTTAATAACCTTATCGTACTGAACGCAAACGTGGCCTATGCCGTTGTAGAAGTAGTTGCCTACGGTAAAAATACCGTGGTTCATAAATACGTCGTAAGCCTCGGGCGCCATATTTGCTTTTGCAAGGTCGGAAACGGTTTTGCCCTTCCAATAAGGGTAAACCTCGCGAAGCTTCGCCTTCGTTTCCTCGGAAATGTAGAAGGGGTCTGCTTCTCTTTTTGCAACGGTATCAAACTCCGCTTCAAGCCATTCATAAGAATATTCGGGGAAAACCTGGCATCCGCGGGGGGTAACCGTGGTGCTTCCCGCGATAAGCTCGTTTTCGCGGATAACTATGGGAATATTGCGGAGTATGTGCGCAAAAGCGGCGCTTCTGCGCTTTACAAGGGGCAAGCCCTCTGTTGCTTTATAGCTTTCGGTAACAAGCACGCCGCGGTCTGCTTCAATTTCGGGCAGCTTTTCATACATTGCCGAAATAAGCTTATCTATGCGCGCGCTTTTTTCTATAACAAATTTTATATTTTCCATGATAAATTACCCTGCTTCACTTTAAATTTGTTCCCAAAGCTCTTTGTGCGGTGCGGCTATTACAGATTTGTTCATAAGCAAGCCCAGGCCCGCGGCGTATTCCGCGCCCGCCTCTACGGAAGCGCTGACGTCGCCAACGTCGCCCGTTATCATAACAAGACCCTTGCCGCCCATACCGCGCGAAACGCGCAGGTCATATATAGCGACGTTTGCCGTTTTAACGGCTATATCCGCCGCTTTTATTGCGCTCGCCGCAGAAAACGTTTCTATAACGCCGAGCGAGCCGCTTTTCTTTGTGGCTTCAGTGCCGAAAAGCGCCGTTACCACCTGTGGGTCGATTCTGCCCATAACAGAAGTATCCACTATGGTTGTTTCAAATCTTCCCTTTACGTGGGAAACCGCCGCGGATACGTCGGCAATAGCCCCCGTAATAATTATTTCATATTTTCCGGGACACGCCGGATGAGCGCTTACAAGGCTTATGCCCGCGCTTTTAAGCGCGGAGTCGCAAGCTTCAACGCCCTTGGCTATACTTTTCAGTTCGATTATACCTACGGCATTCTGCATATTACTGTTTGTCCCTTTCTATAATTATTTTTGTTTTGTCCACAAACACGCACACGCCCGAAATAGACGCATACTGCGGGAGCGAAAGTCCGTCTGCCGCGTTCGCTATCTTTGCGCCCGCGGAAACGTGCTGACCTTGTTCGACGATCGGAATGGATGGAACACCTATATGCCCCGCCATAAATATCTCTACCCTATCGGGTTCAAAGCCTCCGGCATATTTCGCCTCGCCGTCGAAGGAGGATACCCCGATGATCTCTTTCCAGCGCTCGCTGGAGATCATACGGTAGGGGCGAGTATCGCGCGGAGCGATGGTATCGTCGGAAATATATCTTGTTTTTGCTTTTCCAAGCTCTTCCTTGAGCTTGAATATCATAGCTCTGGGGGATATTCCCTGGCAGCAAGCGGCGTGCTCGCATATACCGCATCCGCAGCACATCGTCGCGGTAGCGTATAGCTTTGCATCCACTGTACCTATACCCTCTGCTACTCGCACAAGCTTGTGCGGTTCAAGCGGATAGCCGAGCTGGTTGCGGGGGCAAAGGTCTGTGCAGCGCGTGCATTGGCAACAAGCAGAGGAGCCCCTGCGGAGCTGAACGTCAAGCCCCGTGAGCCTGGATTGTATTATGGGAAGCTTCTCGGGTAAAATGAGAAGCGATTTTGTGGTTTTTGTAACCGTAGCGCGTTCTGCGTTTATAATTTTGCCCATAGCAGGGCCGCCGTCCAGCACTACGTTGCCATCGGGCACTTCTATGCCGTATCTGGCAAAAATATCTTTCACATAAGTACCCACGGGCACGCAGATCACCAATTTTTTCGGTGTGTTGCCGCCTATGGTAAGCCACTTATGCGTAACGGCAATTCTGTGGCGGTACGATTCACGTATGTTGAACACTGTCTCAACGTTATAAACGATAACTCCCACGGAAACGGGGAGGTTGCCCGCTTTTATGCTTCTGCCCGTTGCCTCGTATATAAGGCTTATTTCGTCACCCATGGGATAAACGTCGGGCAAAAATTTCACTGCCGTATGTTCGGAAAGCTTCTGGCCGTCAAAAAAGCCGAGTTTTTTTCCGGTATGCTCCTTTACACAGAGCAGACCGCGGCGCGCCGTCGTATTTTCTATGACATATTCTATGCCCTCCACAACCTTGCGAAGTTCATCGCGCATAATTGTATAGTCCGTATAAAGCAAAGATTCACATTCTGCACCGTTTATAAGCACCGTATCCACACCGTCTGCAATTTTTGCATAGGACGGGAACCCGGCACCTCCGGCACCGACTATACCCGCAACCTTAACGCACTCCTTGAATTCGATTCTTTGTGCGGTCATTCTGAGAATGCCTTCATAAGTATCGGCGGCGGGTGCAGGCTTGCGGTAGATAGCGTATCTTCCCTCTTGGGACAAAACATTATCCATTTTATCCGACATGGTTTGCTCCTTTTCAATAATTTTTCCTTAAACTACTGCGCAAGCGCAATATTTATTTCGGGTCTACTATGCCGACAATAACTGCGTCTACGGGCTCAAACTGGTTTCGGAGCGCCAAACGGGCGCTGGAGCCCGTAGTGATAAGCACTTCCTCGCCGATGCCTGCGCCAACGCTGTCTACGGCAACGATATATTTATCTGTTTCGCGATTGTTTTCGATAATTCTTACTTCAAGAAATTTGCTGCCGGTAAGGCTTTCCTGCTTCTTTGTGGAAACGACGTTTCCTATAACAAGTCCCTTTAACATAACGCTTCTCCTTACCGAGCTTATTCTTTTACGATTTTAACAAGGCTTCCGTTACCTATGCCCGCAGCGTTTGCGTCGTCTGTGTCAACGTGCATTTCAAGCGCGAAGGCTTTGTTCACACGAACCTGAACGCCGTACCAACGGGTTTTTTTGCCCTTGCCCTCTACGTCAACGGTAACGTAATCGCCGTCGGTAACGCCGTATTTTTCACCGTCTGCAAGGCTCATATGTATGTGGCGGTTGGCGATAATGCAGCCTTCCGTAAGCGTTACAACGCCCTTCGGGCCTATCATCGTAATAGGCGCAGAGCCTTCTATTTTGCCCGATTCGCGAACGGGTGGCTTAACTTTGAGAACGTAAGAGTCTGTCATAGACACTTCCACCTGGGAGGCGGAGCGAATGGGGCCGAGAACTCTTACTTTTTCTATGGGGCGAAGCGAGGGTCCAACGATGGTTACGACCTCGTTTGCCGCATACTGACCGGGCTGGGAAAGGTCTTTCGCCTTTGTAAGCTCATAGCCCTTGCCGAAAAGCACGTCGAGGTGCTCGCGAGAAAGGTGAACGTGGCGGTTGGAAACGCCTATCGGCACGTCTGCGCCGTTTCCTGCTGCCGTTTCTTCCGCACCCATGCCTGCTATAATTTTTTGAACGATTGCGGCAATATCCGCAGATGAATATTCCATATTTTTGGCTCCTCTGCAATTTATTTTTGTATGTAAACCCGCAAAAGCGGGGTTTTTTTCGAAGTTAATGGAGCGACGCTATTTTTTATAGGGACCGGCGTACTCGGCGGTCCACCCGCATTTATCTGAAACGGACCGCCGAGGACGTCGGCCCCTACAGATTGCAAAACTTCATTAAATTAAGACTTTCTGTTCATAACGTAGAACACTATTATTTTTCTGCCGCCTTGCGGCAAAACCTCATTTCTTCAAGGGGCGGAAAGCCCCTTGAAGAACGGTTTCCTTAAATCGGTTTAATATCAGCCGAGTTTAGGAAGAAGCTTTTCAACGTCTGTGTGAGGACGAGGAATTACGTGAAGTGCTACAACTTCGCCGAGCTTCTGTGCTGCGTCGCCGCCTGCTTCTACAGCTGCTTTAACTGCGCCAACGTCGCCGCGAACCATTACGCTAACGAGTCCGGAGCCGATTTTTTCGCTGCCGATAAGAACAACGTTAGCTGCTTTTACCATTGCGTCTGCTGCTTCGATAGCTGCAACAAGACCTCTTGTTTCTACCATTCCGAGTGCTTCCATTTTTATTTCCTCCATTTAAAAATTTTTGTTTTTTTATTTTTCAGGCATCAGCCTGTTGTAAGAAAGCTCATAACGTCGGGGTGCGGACGTGCGATAACCTCTGCAAGCTTTACGTTGCCCACCTGGGCTGCCGCAACCTTGCCTGCCTCCAGCGCCGCCGTAACGTCCGACACACTGCCTTCGACAACGACTGTTACAAGTCGTCCGCCCAAGCGTTTCTCTACGTGAATGAGCTTAACGTTTGCCGCTTTCACCATCGCGTCAAGTCCTGCGATAGCCGCAACAAGCGCCTGAACTTCGAGTAACGCTATTGCTTCCATAACTTTTTACCTAATTTTCGAATTAGTCAAGCTTAGGAAGAAGCTTTTCAACATCGCCGTGGGGGCGGGGAATTACGTGAAGTGCTACAACTTCGCCGAGCTTCTGTGCTGCGTCGCCGCCTGCTTCTACAGCTGCTTTAACTGCGCCAACGTCGCCGCGAACCATTACGCTAACGAGTCCGGAGCCGATTTTTTCGCTGCCGAGAAGTGTAACGTTAGCTGCTTTTACCATTGCGTCTGCTGCTTCGATAGCCGCAACAAGACCTCTTGTTTCTACCATTCCGAGTGCTTCCTGCATAATTATTAATCTCCTTAATATTATAATTTTGTGGGGTTATCTGAGTTTATCTTTGCCGAGTGCGTTCAGGTGAGCGAACCACTCCATTTCCTCCGATTGCCTTGTGATAATGCGCGAGGCAATATAGAGGTTTCTTTTCTGCGCTTCTTCCACGCCTGCTTCAAGAGCCGCACGCACTTCGGAAGCGCCGCCTTCGAATTTTACCACCATTACAAGCGGTACTTCTACTTTGTCGGCATTTGCCGGCTTGTTTTTATCGATAGCAACTATTTTAACTTCGGCGCTTTTGGCAACCTTATCTGCAACTACTATCGATGTGGCAAATCCGTATACTTCTATCATACCGAGTGCCATAGGTTTTCTCCTTATTCAGCAACGTAGCAAATCTTGATGCCTGCTTGAGCAACGTTTGTTTCCATTGCCTCGTTCATTTTATCGAGGGGGAAGGTGTGCGTGATGAGATCCTTTATCGGAATATTCATCTCGCGAGCCTGGCGGAGGAACGCCATTGTCGTGGGGTAGTCGTCTGCGCTGTAGTCCCAAGAGCCAACGAGGTTGATCTCTTTATTGCACATTGTGAAGTGGGGGTTGATCTGGTATTCGCCGTTGTTAACGAAGAAGCCCATTTCGCACATACCGCCGCCGCGGCGAATGTAGGAATAGATATCTGCTGCAGCAGAGGGAGCGCCTGTGCACTGGAATGCAAAGTCTGCAAGGTTGCCGCCGCAAGCTTCTTTTACAAGAGCAACTCTCTGCTCTATAGTCGTAGCTTCTCTGAAGTTGATAACAGTCTTAACACCGAGCTTCTTAGCCATTTCAAGGCGCATGGGTGTGCCGTCGATAGCGATGATATGGTTGATACCTGCCGCGCGGAGCACATAAGCCATAACAAGACCAACGGGGCCAAGACCCTGGATAACTACCTTTGTATTGAAGTTCATAAGGCCTGTTGTGTTTGCACGTTTGAGAGCGTGTACGCAAACGCAAGCAAGCTCGAGAATCATTCTTTCATAGAGGTCGAGGTCGTTTACTACAAAATATGTAGCACCCTTATCTCTGATGAGAAGGTGTGTTGCAAACCAACCGTTGAGGGGGTTATCGTCGTTGTGACCGATAAGGCCGAAAACGCCCTGCTTATCGCAAAGGTTTGTGTTTGCGGGGTGGTTGCGGCAGATATTGCATTCGCCGCAGGAAATAACGGATGTAACGATTTTGTCGCCAACCTTGATGGGGTTGCCGGCTGTATCGAATTTAACGTTTTTGCCGAGAGCGATGATTTCGCCCGTGCCTTCGTGGCCGAGAACTACGGGGATAAGGCCGAAGGGGTCGCCCTTCCATTCGTGTACGTCTGTACCGCAAACGCCCGCGCCTTCAACTTTAACAAGTATATCGTCGTCCTGAAGCTCGGGAACGGCAAATTCTTTTATTTCTATTTTCTTTGTATCTGTAAGCATTGCAACTTTAGCCGTTTTGGGGAGCTCGCCGTGCTTGCCGCACTTGCATTCGCCGCCGTGGCCGCCGCAGCATTCGTGCTTCTGACCGCCCGCGGGGGCGCCCATTTCGCTGACGATTTTGCGAACAATGCTTTCGATATCGGAAGGATTGAGTGCCATTGTCGTTTCTTCCTTTCTATTATCAGATTATGCGGAAGTTATCCGCCATTACGCAGCGGCGCAAGCGGGTAAAGCTCTTTGCAGAGGTAATGCCCTCGCCCGTAGGCCCTGCTATGGTAAATGTTGTGTGACCTTCGCCGCCGAAGCCGATGCCGGCGTAGGAAGGTGCGTTTTTAACGAATATCGTCGTTTCAACGGCTCTTGCAAAGCGCGTGAGATGGTCGATATTCTTGGAGTGCATATGAGCCGTGTGTCTGTTGCCGTGTTCAGCGGCTACAGCCTTCTCTATAGCTTCGTCGATATTCTTTACGCGAACTATGGGAAGAATAGGCATCATAAGCTCTTCCTGAACGAAGAGGTGTTCAAAATTCGTTTCGCAGATAATGCAACGAACCTCGTCGCCAACGTGTACGCCGATTTTGGCGAGAAGCACTTTAGCATCTCTGCCTACGCAATCGCGGCTTACCGTCTTTTTAACGATACCCGTTTTCGGGTTCTTCGTATCTACGAGAACTATTTTGGAAAGCTCCTCTGCCTGTGCGGCGTTTATCATATAAGCGCCGTTTTTAAGCATACCTGCAATAAGCTCGTCTGCGATATTATCGAAGGCGAAAACTTCTTTTTCCGCTATGCAGGGGAGGTTGTTATCGAAGGTGCAGCCGTCGATAATATCTTTTGCCGCCTTCTGGATATCTGCCGTATCATCTACGATAACGGGGGGGTTACCCGCGCCCGCGCCTATAGCCTTCTTGCCCGAAGCAAGCACGGCTCTTACAACGCCGGGGCCGCCCGTGCAAACAAGAAGCCTTATAAGCGGGCTTTTATACATAATGTTCGCCGTATCGAGCGTGGGCTTTTTAACGGAAGCCACGAGTATTTTCGGGCCGCCCGCCGCGAAGCACGCGCGGTTGATAAGGTCTACGGCGTAGTTGGATGTTGCTATTGCATTGGGGTGGGGGTTGAACACAATGCCGTTGCCCGCCGCTATCATGCCCATACTGTTGCAGATAACGGTTTCAGAGGGGTTCGTGCTGGGTGTGATGCTGCCCACAACGCCGAAAGGCGCCATTTCTGTAAGAGTAAGACCGCAGTCGCCCGTTTTAACCTGGGAAATAAGGTCCTCTGTGCCGGGTGTTTTATCGGCAACGAGGCGGTGCTTTGCAATTTTGTGGTCTACCCTGCCCATTTTCGTTTCCGCCACGCCGATGGTCGCCATAATTTCGGCTTCCGCGCGCGTCATTTCGCGGATCTTTTCAATGAGCTTTTCTCTTTCTTCAACGCGCATGGAGCGAATAGCCTTGTAGCCTGCGTTTGCGGCCTCTATAGCGTCGTTCATATCTTCGAAGATACCGATAAACTTTCTGCCGTTATAGCTTTCAGAGTTATATGCCGGCGCTTCTTTTTTCGGCTCGCCGCCGATTTCCGCAACGACCTTTTTAACTATCTCTTCAATTTGCGCGTCTGTCCAGTTAATTGCCATTTTTGTTCTCTCCTTTCAAAAAATCTATTCCACGGTATGTACGGGAATTATTTTCCGAGAGCTGCGAGAACTTTCTTTGTGATTTCAGCAACAAGTGCTTCGTCTGCGCCCGTGCTTGTTACTATGCCGCTGGGTGTAACAGCGTTCTGTTTGCATTTGCATTCGGGTGTGCCGAGGTTTTTGCAAGTTTTGCAGCCGGGGTGCTTGCCGGGGATACGCATTTTCTTGCGGAGCTCCATAAGCTTTTCGAGCTGGTCGCAGGGGATTTCCTCAACCCTGCCGAGTTCCATAGCATATTTGCAGATCTTAGCGTTGAATTCAACTTCTTCCATTGTGAAGAAAGCTTTTTTAAGTGTGTTACCTACTGTAAGAGCGCCGTGGTTCTTGAGAAGGAACGCATCGTGGTTCTGAATGTAGGGCATAAGAGAATCCGGAATTTCCATTGTGGAAGGTGTGCCGTATTCGCAAGTGGGAACGAAGCCTATAGTAAGAACTGCTTCGGGAAGGATGTATTTGTCAAGCGGTACTCCTGCAACTGTGAAAGCTGTTGCAACGGGAGGGTGAGCGTGAACAACTGCGTTTACGTCGGGTCTTTCCTGGTAAACACGGAGGTGCATTTTGATTTCGGAGGAGGGGTTGAGTCTGCCTTCGATTTTGTTACCCTTGCCGTCGATACGGATAATCATATCGGGTGTGAGGTCGCCTTTGGATACGCCTGTAGGTGTGCAGTAGTATTCGTTGTCGCTAACCTTAACGGAAATGTTACCGTCGTTTGCAGCTACGAAGCCTTCAGCATAAATTTTGTGACCTACTTCGCATATTTCCTTTTTAATTTCGAAAGATGAGATCATGATTTTTATTTCCTTTCATTTAATTAATTTACAAGATTTTGTGCAATGGTCTGGGTATCTTTTGCTATCATATATTCCTCGTCCGTGGGAATGACAAAGATTTTCACCTTTCCACCCGGAGCGGTAATATCGTTAAACGTGCCCTTGGGGGCTTTTGCGTTCTTTTCTACGTCTATCTTTATGCCGCAGTAGTCCATATCCTCGCATACAAGCTGGCGAACGAGGTAATCGTTTTCGCCTATGCCCGCCGTAAACACTATCGCGTCTGCGCCGTTCATTTCTGCAAGGTAAGAGCCTACTATCTTTTTAACACCGCCTACAAGCATTTTCATTGCGAGCTCTGCGCGCTTGTTGCCTGCGTTTGCGGCTTCCCAAATTTCGCGGCAGTCGTTGGAAACGCCGGAAATGCCGAGAAGACCTGATTTACGGTTGATGATATCGTCCATTTCCTGCGCAGAAATGCCCTCTGCCTTCATAATATAAGTAAGCACCGAGGGGTCTATAGCGCCGGAGCGTGTGCCCATCATAACGCCGTCCTGGGGCGTAAATCCCATGGAGGTATCTATGGCTTTGCCGTATTTCGTTGCCGTAATGGAAGAGCCGTTGCCCATATGGCAGGTGATTATCTTAAGCTCCTCTGCGGGCTTGCCCATTACCTTCGCGCATTCGCCCGTTACAAAACGGTGGCTCGTGCCGTGGAAGCCGTAGCGGCGGATTTTATATTTTTCGTAGTATTCATAAGGAAGGGGGCAAATGTAAGTATGCTCGGGAATAGTGCTGTAATAAGACGTATCGAAAACGCCTATCTGCGGCACTGTAGGCAAAAGCTTTTTGCAAGCCTCTATGCCCTTTATTGCGGGCGGGCCGTGCAAGGGGTTGATATCCACGATGGAATAGAGATATTCAAGCTCTTTTTCCCCTATGAGAGAGGATTTCTTGAGCATTTCGCCGCCGTGCGCAACGCGGTGGCCAACAGCCTCTATTTCGTCGATGTTTGCAATAACGCCCAGCTCCTTATCAGTAATAATGCCGAGCACGAGTGAAAGCGCGGCGCCGTGGTCGGGGAGCACGGGTTCTGCCTTATACGGCTCGAAACCGGGGCGCTTGTGGGTGATAATGCCCACCTCGCCGCCGATGCGTTCGCAAAGGCCTTTGGCAAGCACATCGCCCGTGGTCATATCAAAAAGCTGATATTTAAGCGATGAACTGCCTGAGTTGATAACCAAAATTTTCATAAACAATTCCTCCACTTTATATGTTGAGGCTTGCTTTCGTAAAGTAAGCCTTATTCGTCTACACGTTTCGATTTAAGACTTTTCTGGTTCTCGCCATCGACATCGCCGCTCTGCTCGTTTCTGTAAACGAGGTAGTAGCAAAGAGCGTCTATAACGACGAGGCGCGAGAGATGGGAGCTTAACGCAAGTGAACTGTGCTTCGTTTCCTCTGTGTCGGTCAGCAGCACAATATCGCTCTGCTTCATAATGGGTGAACGGTCCGTGCCGGTTATGCAAATTGTGGAAATGCCGCGGCTTTTGGCAAACTTCAGCGCCTCTACTATATCCTTCGATGCGCCCGATTGCGAAATGCCTATCATAACGTCGCCCTCCCTCATATGTGAGGCGGCTATCATTTGCATATGCGTGTCGCCATAGGAATAGGCTTCGTAGCCCGCGCGAAGAAACTTGTTCGCAGCATCATTTGCGACGGAGGCGGAGGAGCCGAGGCCGATAAGCACGGTTTTGCGCGCGCTCGCAATAAGGTTTGCGGCGGCGGCAATATTTTCGGGGGCAATGGTGCGTTTTGTGCGCTCAAAGGAAAGGTATGCATCGTTGCATATTTTTTCGAGTATTTCAAAGCAGGAGTCGTTTTCGTCTATAGTGGGGAGCACAACCTTTTTTTCCTGCTCGCCCGCCACGGAAATTTTAAGCTCCCTGTAGCCCGAAAATCCGAGCCTTCTGGCAAAACGCACTATAGTGGATTCCGAGCTTTCACAAAGCTCTGCAAGCTCGGAAATAGACATCGGCAAATTATCGCCCGGGTGGGAAATAAGCCAATCTGCCACCTTTTTTTCGGATTTACCCATTTCATTATACAAAAGCTGAGCTTGGAGAATAGTGGTATTCATCAAATATCCTCGCTTTCGTAAAATCCTTTTATCGCGAAAATGAAAAAAATTTTCATTTTTCTTTATTTTACACCATCGGAAAACATTTGTCAATAAAAATTATTGTTTTTTTACGCATATGTAAAATTTCCTGTTTTTGCCCTATGCAAAACACAGAAATTCACATTTGATTTTTGTAAAAATCGCATAAAAACTTTTTATTAAGCAAAAATCGAACTCGGAGAAGCGCAAGAAGCTTTAATTTACAGCAGAACTGATAAAGCCGATAAATCCTGCAAGTATTTTTGATTCTTTTTGCAACTTTTTCTTTTCAAAAAGAAAAAGTTGGAGAATGATATTTTTGTTACTTTCACTTTTTTCTCTAAAAGAGAAAAAAGTTCACAATTTCCCTCTTGACAAAGTAGGGTTTGAAATGTATAATTGTATACAATCATACAATCTACCCTATGGAGGATAAAAAATGCTTACAAGAAGCGATGCAAGCAATTTGCTTGAATTTTCTCAATATAAATATTCACTGCAGGATGTGGACGAACCCAACCTGTACCGCGATATATACCCCTATACAGACGTACCGAAAATCCCCTTCAACCACCGCCGCGTGCCCGTTTCCATGCCTAAGGATATATGGATAACAGACACAACCTTCCGCGACGGTCAGCAATCCCGCGCGCCCTATACCACAGAGCAGATAGTAGACCTTTATAAGCTGCTTTCCAAGCTGGGCGGCGAAAAAGGCATTATACGCCAGAGCGAATTTTTCGTTTACAGCAAAAAAGACCGCGAAGCGGTAGAGCGCTGCATGGACCTCGGCTATAAATTCCCTGAAATAACTACGTGGATAAGAGCCACGAAGGACGATTTCAACCTCGTGCGCGATATAGGCATAAAAGAAACGGGTATTCTCGTTTCCTGCTCCGACTACCACATTTTCAAAAAGCTCGGCATGACGCGCTCGCAGGCCATGAACCATTACCTCTCCGTTGTGCGCGATGCAATCGAAGCAGGCGTGCGCCCCCGTTGCCACCTTGAGGATATTACCCGCGCCGATTTTTACGGCTTCGTAGTTCCCTTCGTAAACGCTCTTACAGAGCTTTCCGAAGAGGCGGGCATTCCCGTTAAAATCCGTATGTGCGACACAATGGGCTACGGCATACCCTATAGCGAGGTTGCACTTCCCCGAAGCGTGCCCGGCATCGTATACGGCTTGCACCACTACGCAAACGTGCCCAGCGAAATGCTTGAGTGGCACGGCCACAACGACTTCTATAAAGCCGTTACCAACGCCACAACGGCTTGGCTCTTTGGTGCTTCCGCCGTTAACTGCTCGCTTCTCGGCATAGGCGAGCGCACGGGTAACGTTCCCCTCGAAGCAATGGTTATCGAATACGCTTCTATCCGCGGCACGTTCGACGGTATGCGCCCCGAGGTTATAACGGAAATAGCACAGTATTATAAAGAAAAGCTCGGCTACAATATCCCCCCTATGACACCCTTTATAGGCGAAAACTTCAACGTAACGCGCGCGGGCATTCACGCCGACGGTATGATGAAGGATGCGGAAATTTATAATATATTCGATACGGAAAAGGTGCTCGGTGTTCCCGCTTCCGTTTCCATTTCCAAAACATCCGGCACGGCGGGCATCGCCTACTGGATAAACAACCACTACAAGCTCCCCGAAAGTGAAAGAGTTACAAAGCGCGACGAAATCGTGGTAAAAATGAAAGAAGCTATCGACGGCTTTTACGCAGACGGCCGCGTTACGCTTATGACAGACAACGAGCTTGAGGAAATTTTCGTTTCTCTTTCCGAAAAGCAGAACGAAAGCAAATAACCGAAAGGGAGAAAAGCCATGTTTCAACCGGACGGAAGCGCTTCCCTTGAAGAAAAAGTATATTTAACACTTGAAGAACAAATTATTTCGCAGAAGCTCCGCCCCGGCGAAGCCGTGACGGAAACAAAGCTTTCGCGCGAGCTCGGCGTAAGCCGCACGCCCGTGCGCGAGGCTCTGCAGCGCCTGGACCGTGAGGGGCTTATAAAGCTCATACCGAACAAAGGCGCCGTTGTGCTCGGCATTTCCGAAAAGGACTTGATAGATATATACAAAATAAGAATGAGGCTTGAGGGGCTTGCCGCGCGCATAGCCGCAGAAAAGACCGACGCGGAATTTTGCCGCGAGCTTTGCGACAACGTAGACCTCACGGGCTTTTATATGGAAAAGGGCGATATCGAAAAGGTAAAAAACCTCGATTCCGAATTTCACGATATAATCTATCGCTCCTGCGAAAGCAGAATGCTCGGCAAAACTCTTTCAGAGCTTCACAGATATATAGCAAGCTACCGCAAGCTTTCGCTGGCGGCAGACGGCAGAATAGAGCGCTCGCTTGCCGAGCACCGCGAAATTTACGATGCTATCGTACGCGGCGACGCGGCGGCGGCAGACGCGCTTATGAGCGAGCACGTTGCGCGCGCGCTCGAAAACCTACTTACAATAATAACAAATGACGGAAAGGATAAATAAAATGGGACTTACTTTAGCTCAGAAAATTATCAAAAACCACCTTATTTCCGGCGAAATGATACCCGGCGCGGAAATAGGCCTTCGCATAGACCAGACGCTCACGCAGGACGCTACGGGCACTATGGCATACCTCCAGTTTGAAGCAATGGGCACGGAAAGAGTTAAAACAGAGCTTTCCGTGGCTTACATAGACCACAATACGCTTCAGGCAGGCTTTGAAAACGCAGACGACCACAGATATATACAGACGGTTACAAAAAAGCACGGCGTGCGCTTCTCGCGCCCCGGCAACGGTATTTGCCACCAGGTTCACCTCGAGCGCTTCGGCATTCCCGGCAAAACACTCATCGGCTCCGATAGCCACACGCCCACGGCGGGCGGCCTCGGTATGCTCGCAATGGGTGCGGGCGGCCTCGATGTTGCAGTTGCAATGGGCGGCGGCGCTTACTACATCAATATGCCCAGGATAATAGGCGTTGAGCTTACAGGCAAGCTCCCCGATTTCGTAGGCGCGAAGGACGTTATACTTTACGTACTTTCCAAGCTCGGTGTTAAGGGCGGCGTTGGCAAGGTTGTTGAATATTACGGCGAAGGCGTTAAAACGCTTTCCGTTCCCGAAAGAGCGACCATAACAAACATGGGCGCAGAGCTCGGCGCTACAAGCTCCATCTTCCCCTCCGACGAGGTTACGCTCGCTTTCCTTAAATCTCAGCAGAGAGAATGCGATTTCGTTCCCCTTTCCCCCGATGACGACGTACGCTACGACGAGCACCTTACAGTAAACCTTTCCGAGCTCGTTCCCCTGGCGGCTTGCCCCCACAGCCCCGATAACGTAAAGCCCGTTTCCGAGCTTGCAGGCATGAAGCTCGACCAGGTTTGCGTTGGCTCCTGCACAAACTCCTCTATGCTCGATATGCTCACGGTTTCCTCTATTCTCAAGGATAACACCGTTCACGCCGACGTAGAAATGTCTGTTTCCCCCGGCTCTAAAGAAGTTCTTTCCATGCTCGCAGATTGCGGTGCGCTCACCGATATGGTAAGCGCTGGCGCAAGAATTCTCGAGTGCGCCTGCGGCCCCTGCATCGGTATGGGCTTCTCCCCGAAATCTGCAGGTGTAAGCCTTCGTACGTTCAACCGCAACTTCGAAGCAAGAAGCGGCACGGCAGATGCAAAGGTTTACCTCGTTTCCCCTCAGACGGCGGCGGCTTCCGCTATCACCGGTGTGTTCACAGACCCGCGCACGCTCGGCAAAGCGCCCGAAATCGCGCTGCCCGAGGTTATGAAGGTTAACGATAACCTCATTGAAATGCCCGCAAGCCCCGAAGAAGCGGCGAGCGTAGATGTTGAACGCGGCCCCAATATAAAACCCATTCCCAAGGGCGTTCGCCCCGCTTGCGACCTCGCTTGCAAAACGGTGCTCAAGGTTGGCGATAATATCACCACAGACCACATCATGCCCGCGGGCACAAAAATACTCCCCTACCGTTCCAACGTTCCGAAGCTTTCCGAGTTCTGCTTTACCGTTTGCGATAAAGAGTTCCCCGAAAGAGCAAAGGCGCTCGGCGGCGGCATTATCGTTGGCGGCGCAAACTACGGCCAGGGCTCTTCCCGTGAGCACGCGGCGCTCGTTCCGCTTTACCTCGGCATAAAAGCAGTTGTAGCAAAGAGCTTTGCGCGCATTCACATGGCAAACCTTATAAACTTCGGCATTATCCCCCTCACGTTCAAAAACCCCGACGATTTCGAAAAGATCGCGCAGGGTGACGATATAGAAATCAAAGGCTTTGCAGACGGCATAGCCGAAAAAGAAGAGCTCACGCTCGTAGACAAAACAAACGGCGCAGAGGTTACACTCGTTCTCGCCGCAACGGCTCGCCAGAGAGAAATACTCCTCGCAGGCGGCCTTCTCAACTACACGAAAGACAAGGAGAACTAAAAAATGGCAGATATGACAGTAAATGCACAGCTCGACGCTGCTTGCGAAAAATTCAGAAAAATTCTTGAAAAGCAGCTTGTTAGAATTGAAGATATGAAATCTCAAGGCGATTTCGTAGATTACAACGCTCTCGATAAAATCCGCATCGGTGTTTGCGGCGGCGACGGCATCGGCCCCACAATTACGGCAGAGGCAAGACGCGTGCTTGAATTCATGCTTGCAGATATGGTTGCGGCAGGCAAGGTTGAATTTGTAAATATCGACGGTCTTACAATCGAAAACCGCATTGCTTGCGGCAAAGCTATACCCGACGACGTTATGGCAGAGCTTAAATCCTGCGAAATCATTCTCAAGGGCCCCACAACAACACCCCAGAAGGGCGACGGTATGCCCAATATCGAAAGCGCAAACGTTGCAATGAGAAAGGCGCTCGACCTCTTCGCAAACATCCGCCCCGTTAAGGTTCCCGCAGAGGGCATCGACTGGACAATCTTCCGCGAAAACACGGAAGGCGGCTACGCCGTTGGTAAAGAGGGCTTCAACGTAACCGACGACCTCGCAGTTGACTTTGTTATCACAACGAAGCAGGGCTCTGACAGAATTGCCCGCCTTGCTTACGATTACGCAAGAAAGAACGGCTACGGCAGAGTTTCCCTTATTTCCAAAGCAAACGTTATTAAAACGACAGACGGCAACTTCCTTGAAGATTGCCACAAGGTAGCGGCAGAATACCCCGAAATCGTAACAGACGAATGGTATGCAGACATTATCACGGCGAAGCTCGTTGACCCGAAGCGCCGCCGCGACTTCAAGGTTCTCGTTGCTCCCAACCTCTACGGCGACATCATCTCCGATGAAGCGGCAGAGTTCCAGGGCGGCGTTGGCACGGCAGGCTGCGCGAACATCGGCAAAAAGTACGCTATGTTCGAAGCAATTCACGGCTCTGCGCCCAGAATGGTTAAGGAAGGCCGCGCACAGTACGCAGACCCCTGCTCCATGCTCCGCGGCTGCGTAATGCTCCTTTCCCACATCGGCTTGCAGGATAAAGCAGATAAGCTTGCGCGCGCGCTCGATATCTGCTGCTTCGAAGAAAAGAAGCTTACAATCACGGGCAGAGATACAGGTGCAACCTGCGAAGAATTCGGCAACTACGTAATGGAAACGCTCAAAGCACTTTAATATAGAAAAAGGGATGTCACACAAAGACATCCCTTTTTATTTTTCCATATCAACTTTTTCTCTCAAAGAAAAAAACGAGAGGCAAACCTCTCGTTTTTTAATATCCTAAAGCCATAAGCAGTGCGCCAAACAAAAGAAAAAGGATAAATGCACCAAGCAGCACGGCGAGTGCTATAAATATAACCTTAAATACCTTTCTCGCCTTTGCGTATTTTTTTCTTTTTTCCGCTTTTATTCGTTCCTTTTGCTTTTTCGCTTTCGCTTTGCTCTTTTTAATCTCTTCCCCCTCTTTTTCGTATCCTTCCTGCGTAACCAGAAATTCGCGCTTATGCTTTATCATATAGCCTAATGGCAGCAGCAACACGCCAAGAAAAAACACACCCAATACAAAACAAAAATATCCGGCAACAGCAAAATGCCGTGATGCAATTATGCCGGGGTTTTGAGGATCGTATAATATTTCGATTTTATCTCCAACCGAATAAT
>JAFTNI010000217.1 GCA_017451975.1 Clostridia bacterium | reverse complement strand
GGCAGAAAAAAACGCCCGGTCTTTCCCGCATAGCCGAGCTTTGCTGTAAGCTTGGCAACCCGCAGAAAAGCCTGCGCTTTATTCACGTTGCGGGCACGAACGGAAAGGGCTCTACATGCGCCATGCTTTCCTCCGTGCTCCATTCGGCGGGCTGCAAAGTGGGTATGTACACGTCGCCATTTATCGTGCGCTTCAACGAGCGTATGCAGATAGACGGCGAGCAGATAGCAGACACCGAGCTTGCCGAGATCACCGAATACGTGCGCCCCTTTGCCGAAAGCATGGAGGACGCACCCACGGAATTTGAGCTTATTACGGCTATAGCCTTCGTTTACTTCGCGCGCCACGCGTGCGACTACGTCGTGCTTGAGGCGGGCATGGGCGGCAGGCTCGATTCCACTAATATCATAGAGGCGGAAAACGTTGCCGTTTCCGTCATCACGGGCATTGCCATGGACCACACGGCGTTCCTCGGCGACACGGCGGAGAAGATCGCCGCAGAAAAAGCGGGCATTATAAAAAAAGGCGTTCCCGTTGTTTTCGGCGGAGCGCACACGCCCGTGGGCGCGAAGGAAGATTGCGAGGTAGACCCGAAAGCTTGCGCCGCAGTTATAAAGGCGAAGGCAGAAGAGATGGGCGCGCCCTACCTGGAATCGCACCCTGAGCTTATATCCGCACTGAGCTCTGATATTTTCGGCTCCCGCTTTGATTTTGGCGGATACGAGGGCTTTTACATTCCGCTTGCAGGTATCTATCAGCCGTACAACGCGGCAACGGTCTTTGCTGTGCTGGATGTGCTTGCTTCCAATGGCGTGAAGCTTACGGAAAAAGCGGTTAAGGAAGGTTTTGCCGCTGTGAAATGGCCCGGTAGGTTTGAAATACTTTGCAAAAATCCGCTTGTTATTTCAGACGGTGGGCACAACCCCGAGGGTATAGATGCCGCCGTGGAAAGCGCGAAAACTTATTTCAAGGAAAAAATTCAGCTTATTACAGGCGTTATGGCAGATAAAGACTACGCACATATGGCGAAGCGCATGAGCGAGGTCGCTTGCCGTGCTTTCACCGTGCGCCCCGATAACAGCCGCGCGCTTGCGGCAAACGCTTTTGCCGACGTTTTCGAAGCGGGCGGTGTTCCCGCGCAGGGCTTTGCTACGGTTAAAGACGCTGTTTTTGCCGCGATGGACGAGGGCAAGAAAAGCGGCAAGCCCACGCTCTGCCTGGGCTCGCTATATATGTACGGCGAGGTCAAGGCGGCCGTGGAAGAATATATGAAAAAGAACGCATAAAAAATTCTCCGAGAAATCGGAGAATTTTTTGATTTATTCTATCTCTCTTTTTCTTTTTGAAAGAAAAATCGGAACCACGGCGCAGCCGTATAATATAACTCCGACGAAGTCGGAATATCGCTCTTGCTTTCTATGCCGATTTGTGTTATAATTGGATCAGATCGTAGGGCGGAGTCTTGCCCGAAGCCTTTGCAATACAAAGGTGAAACCGGTGATAAAACAGAACGATAAATAAGAATTTAGAGAAAAGGAGGCTTCTCTATGAAATCAAAATGGAAAGATGTGCCCTTGATGCATAAGATTGTAACGATTATATCTATTGCAGTAAGTCTATCCATTGTTGTCTTGGGAATATTGCAAATATTTGAGATTTGGGTATATGCAATCAATGTATGTATTCCACTTATGGGTGCAGTTAATCTTTGCCAAGCATATGTGCAATGGAATACGAGCCGAAAAGTGGCGTATTTTTGCATTGGCACGTCGATATTTATTTTTATCTGTGCAATCGTGGTGTTTTTTATCAAGTAACAGACGCAATGAGTATTCTAAATCCCAATTTATCGAACAGAATAAAATTAACCCCGACAGACTCTGTCGGGGTTATCTCTTTGCTTTCTGCGGAGTTAATTTTTTCTCAAATACCCTGTATCTCTTTTCTCAATTCCATTGCTTTTACGGGGTTGCGCGTGGTGATGTTGGCAATGCCCATATCAAGGAAAAGGCGAAGGAAATAAGTTTTATCCACAGTCCATGCGGAAAAGGCGAAGCCTTCCTCGCAAAGCGCCTTATTGTTTTCCTCCGTTATCATACAGTAGGCTACGTTCAGGAAGGGGCTGCCGTCCTCTTTATTGGCGGCTATACCGTCGGCAATTTCCTGCCCGGGCCACATACTGCGCCACATATCGCCGCCAAACTTCATGGCAAGCGCGCGGTCGCCGTTGCATTGGCCTGTGAAAATTATGCGCTTGCAAAGGTCAAATTCCTTGGCAAGAGCCATAACGGGCTCGATAAGCCCCTCTGTTTTAACGTCTACGTTCATAAAAAGGTTTTCTTCCGGGGCGATGAGCGAAAATGCTTCGCGAAGCGTCGGGCGAACCTCGTTTTCTGTGGGTACGTCGTGCGAAAGCACGAGCGTGCCGCCCACCATACGTACGTCGAATTCTATTATTTCCGCGCCCGAAGTGATAGCCGCTTTTATATGCTCTATGCTGTTTTGCTCCGTGCCCTCACAGCCAGAGTGTGCGGTTATAATGGTTTTACCGAGTGCGAGAATTTCCATCGGTGAATAGCGTTTCATTTTTGTCCCTCCGTTTTTTTCGAAAATTTATTTTTTGCTTTGATGATAAAATGTATAGAGAAAAGGAAGACGGCTATTATCGGCGCTATGAGGTACATATGCCAATAATCAAACGGTATGATTTTTCTGAACAGAGCGAAAACGGCGTTGCCCTCGTCGCCGAGCGAGAACATATAGTTTACCTTCGGTATTACGCGTGCGCGTGAAAATTCTGCAACCGCGAGCGCACTGCTTGCAAGATATTTATTTATGGCAAGGTTTACAAAGTGCACGCCCGTATAAGCCGCCATAGTAACGCCTACCGTTGCGGGCGCTTTTTTAATATCGAATTTAACGAGCCCCGAAAGGAAGAGCAGCGCGGGCACGGTAACGTCTGCCGTGTGGCAAAGCACGAAAATCCAGAAAGCCTCTGAAAACATTACGTAATATGCCTGCCCCGTGTTTACTATAAGCACGAGCATTGCCCCAAGGCTCCATACAAGCGTAAGGTGGGAAAGTACCTTGTTTTTCGTAATAACCGCTATGGGTATAAGCAAGGCGTTGAGCGAGCAGAGGTGAAGCGGCAGGTAGAGCAGCGGCTGGCCCCAGCGGAAAAGGTCGTATATAACGGCGGCGGCGCCGACGAGCGAAACCGCGAAAAGCACCCACGTTTTTGCTTTATCGGGTATGCGTTTTAAAATAAAGTAAAGCGAAACGGCAAGCGTGAGTATTGCCGCGAGCGTCAATATATGCTGTATGGTAAAGGTGCCCCAGGTCATATTGATATCTCCTTGCGGAAAGAGTATTTTATTTAAACGGTATTGTATACAAAATTTTATCACGCAAATTTCCGTTTGTCAAATAAATATTCGGGTTTTTGCAAGTGTTCACAAAAAATTTCCATTTTTATATTATTTTTGAGCGAAAACGTCAAAAACCGCACGATTATTTCTATACGTCGCCGCCGATAAATATGCCTAATGTGCTTGAAAAGTCGTTTCCTATATGATATAATATACACTATTGAAAAACGAATTACTTTAGTTTGCTAAAGTAAAATGCAAAAAAACAGTTAAGTTCCGAAAAGAGATGAGAAAATGAAGATTTTTACAGAGAGCGAGGAAATAATCTATAAGCTTCGCGAGCTTTATGAAAAATACGGCTACCGCCGCTTTAAAATGAGCAAGTTCGAAGAATACGATTTCTACATGGAATATAAAAAGTTCCTTACCACGCAGAACATTATTTCCTTCAATGACCTTGACGGCAGCTTGCTTGCCCTCAAGCCCGATATAACTCTTTCTATTGCGAAAAACGCGCCCGAAGGGGAAAACACGAAGGTTTACTATAACGAAAACGTTTACCGCGTTTCGCATAATATACACGAATATAAAGAAATCCCTCAGATGGGTGTTGAATATATAGGCGACGTTGATATTTTTGCCGAATGTGAGCTTTTGCGCTTGGCGCACGAAAGCGTGCAGGAAATTGCAAAAACCGCTTTCGCAAAGGGTGGCGAATACGCTTATTCGCTCGATATTTCGCATATGGGCTTTATTTCCGCCCTGCTTTCGCACTACGGCGTTTCCGATGGCGCGCGTGCAGACGTGCTTGAGCGCCTAGGCAAAAAGGACGGCGAGGGCATACTCAAAATATGCGAAGGCGACGGCGTTTGCAAAGAGGGCGCGGAAAAAATTGCAAGCCTTGCGGAATTCCACGGCTCTTACCGCGAGCTTTCGCCCCTTTCCGTAAACGAAGAAACGGAAAAGATAATAAAAGAGCTTGAAACGGTTACGAACACGCTCGGCTCGAAGATGGTGCATATAGATTTTTCCATAGTGAACGATATGAGCTATTATAACGGCATAGTTTTCCAGGGCTTTGTGGAAGGAATACCGCGCAACGTGCTTTCGGGCGGAAGATACGGCAACCTTCTTGCCAAAATGGGCAAAAACGCAAGCGCCTGCGGCTTTGCGCTCTACCTGGACCTTATAGAGCTTTACGGCGAGGCGGGCGAGCATTTCGATGCAGACATCATCATTCTCTATAACGATGTGGAAACCACGGAAAAAATAAAAGCTATAGAGGAGGCGGCAAACTTCTACCGCGAAAACGGCTTCCGCGTTATCGTGGCGAAAAAGGGCGCGCTTCTCCCCAAAGCGAAGAAGATTATAGAATTTGACGGGGAAAAGGAGGTGCTCGTATGAAAAAAATGCTTAAAGTAGCGCTGCCGAAGGGCAGGCTTGGTGAAAAGGCATATAAAATGTTCGCAGATGCGGGCTACGATTGCCCCTCTATACTCGAAAACAACCGCAAGCTTATTTTCGAAAACGAGGAAGCGGGTGTAAGCTTCTTTTGGGTAAAGCCCTCTGACGTTGCCATTTACGTAGAGCACGGCGCGGCAGACATTGGTATTGTGGGCAAGGATATTCTGCTTGAATACGAGCCCGACGTTTTTGACCTATGCGACCTCGGCATGGGCAAATGCCGCGTTGCCGTGGCAGGCAAAAAAGATTTTCACGATAACCCCGAGCGCTCGCTCAAGGTTGCCACGAAATTTGTAAATATAACGAAGAATTATTATTCCTCTATAGGCAGAAATATAGAAATATTCAAGCTCAACGGATCTATAGAGCTTGCGCCTATACTCGGTATGACAGACGTTATAGTAGATATAGTAGAAACGGGCACCACACTGAAGGAAAACAACCTGGAGGTTATAACGGAAATAATGCCTATTTCCGCGCACCTCATAGCAAATAAAGCAAGTTACCGCTTCAAAACAGAGGATATAGATATTCTCAAGCGCGAGCTTTCCAAGAAAGATTAAGCAAAGAACCAACTGAAAAGAGATTACGGCCATGATTAAGATATATAAAGACGGAACACTTTCCACAGAAGAAATTATGTCGCGCGACGGCGAGGGCTTCGATGCCTCTGCCATAGTCCGCGAAATTATAGCAAACGTAAGAAAAAACGGCGATGCAGCGCTTATGGAGTACTGCGAAAAGTTCGATGGCGGCGCGCCCGAAAGCTTGCTCGTTTCCGCAGAGGAAATAGACGCCGCTTTTGAAAAAGTGCCGAAGGAGCTTATAGAAGCAATGACACAGGCGCGCGATAATATACGCGCATTCCACGAAAAACAGGTTCGCAACGGCTTCGTTATGGGCGAGCGCGAAGGCGTTTTGCTCGGTCAGAAGGTGACTCCCATAGAAAAAGTAGGCCTTTACGTGCCGGGCGGCACGGCAAGCTACCCCTCTACCGTGCTTATGGACGCTATCCCCGCAAAAATCGCAGGCTGCAGCGAAATCGTTATAACCACCCCTGCGAAAAACGGCGTGGTAAGCCCCGCAATACTTGTGGCGGCGCGCCTTGCAGGTGTTGACAAAATATATAAAACGGGCGGCGCGGGCGCCGTTGCGGCACTCGCTTACGGTACGGAAACCGTGGGCAGGGTTGATAAAATAGTAGGCCCCGGCAACGTTTTTGTGGCAGAAGCAAAGCGCCAGGTTTTCGGCGTTGTGGGCATAGATATGGTTGCGGGCCCCAGCGAAATTCTTATTATCGCAGACGGCGGCGCCAACGCAAAATACGTTGCGGCAGACATGCTTTCGCAGGCAGAGCACGATAAACTTGCCACCGCCGTGCTTGTAACCGACAGCGCAGAGCTTGCCGAGGCGGTAAGTGCAGAGCTTGAACGCCAGATACCGCTTTTGCCCCGCGCGGAAATTGCGCGCGCGTCAATCGACGGCGCTTCCAAAATTATTGTGCGCGAAAACCTTTCAAGCGTAATAGATACGGCAAACGAAATTGCCCCCGAGCACCTTGAGGTTTGCGTAGATAACCCCTTCGACCTTCTTCCCAAAATCAAAAACGCGGGCTCTATTTTCCTTGGCAGAAACTGCCCCGAGGCTTTGGGCGATTACTTCGCAGGCCCCAACCACACGCTGCCTACTTCTGGCACGGCTCGCTTCTCCAGCCCGCTTTCCGTAGACGATTTCACAAAGAAATCTTCCTTTATATATTACACGAAAGATGCTCTTTCCGAGGTTGCGGGCAAAATCGATATTTTCGCTAAGCACGAGGGCTTGCACGCTCACGCAAAAAGCGCAACGATAAGATTTGAAGAAGAGTAAATATTGTGATAAAAAATCGACGGATTCAAAGCTTCCTCTTAAGAGAGTGATTGTAAAAATACAGTCTTTTCGGAGCCTCCCTCTCGAGGGAGGGAGCCTTAAAATCGGCTGATGTAAGCTAAAAATTCAACTGATCCCAAAAGGTAAAATATTTATGAAGAACTTTATGGTTTCGCGCTATGCCGCGCTAGAGGCGTACGTGCCCGGCGAGCAGCCGCGCGATATGGAATATGTTAAACTCAACACAAATGAATCGCCCTTTCCCCCCGCGCCCGGCGTTATGGCGGCTATAAACGGGGAAGAGCTTGAAAAGCTCAAGCTTTACTCCGACCCGGAGGGCAAGGACCTGCGCGATGCTATTGCCGCGCACTTCGGCGTGAAGCGCGAAAACGTGCTTCTCGGCAATGGCTCCGATGAAATTCTTGCTTTTGCATTCTTTGCATTCTGCGCGGGCGAAAAGGTTCTTTTCCCCGATATTACATACGGTTTTTACCCCGTTTACTCTGAGCTTGTGGGCGCAAACGCGGAAATTATTCCTCTTAAGGAAGATTTTTCTATTGATATAAATAAATATATGGGCGATCGCGGCATGGTCGTTATCGCCAACCCCAACGCCCCCACCGGCATGGCGCTGCCGCTTGCCGATATTGAAAAAATCGTGGCGGCTAACCCATCGAACGTGGTGCTTGTAGACGAAGCTTACGTAGATTTCGGCGGCGAAAGCGCCGTAAACCTTGTGAAAAAGTACGAAAACCTTATTGTGGCGCGTACGTTTTCAAAATCACGCTCGCTCGCGGGCGCGCGCCTCGGCTTCGGTATAGCAAGCGAGGGCTTGATTGCCGATATGAACAAGATAAAATATTCGCTCAACCCCTATAACATCAACCGCCTTACGCTCCTTGCGGGTAAGGCGAGCATAGAGGACGTGGAATATTTCGAAAAAAATGTGCGCGCTATTATAGAAGCGCGCGAATATACGGTAAGCGAGCTTCGCACGCGCGGCTTTACAGTGCTTGAAAGTAAAGCAAACTTCGTTTTTGCCGCAAAAGAGGGCAAAAGCGGCGAGGAGCTTTACCGCGAGCTTAAAGCACGCGGTGTGCTTGTGCGCCACTTCACGAAGGAGCGCATTAAAGATTACCTTCGCATAACCATCGGCACAAAAGAGCAGATGAACGTGTTGCTCTGCAAGCTTGACGAAATTATTTAAGGGGGCAGGGCCATGACAGAAATTAAAAGAAAGACCGCAGAAACAGATATTTCGCTTTCCTTTGCCATGTACGGCGATGGCAAGCACGAGGTAAATACGGGGTGTGGATTCCTTGACCATATGCTCACGCTTTTCGCGGTTCACGGCGGCTTTGACCTCGCCGTTAAATGCGCGGGCGATGTGGAAGTGGATTACCACCACACAGCAGAGGATATAGGCATTTGCCTGGGCGATGCTTTTGCACGCGAGCTCGACGTGCGCGGGATTGCGCGCTACGGCGATATAACGCTCCCCATGGATGAAACGCTCGTGATTGCGGCTGTTGACGTTTCGGGAAGAAACGTGCTTGCCTTCGACCTCGGCACGCTTAACGAAAAGGTGGGCGATTTCGACACAGAGCTTGTGAAGGAATTTTTCACAGCTTTCGTGCGCAGAAGCGGCATAACCCTGCACATAAAGCTTTTCTACGGTGAAAATACGCACCACAAAATAGAAGCGGCGTTCAAAGCAACGGCGCGCGCTATTGCAAAAGCCGTGAAAAAAGACGGCACAGACAAGGTGCCTTCCAGCAAAGGCGTTATCTGAGCAGATATTTTATGAATCCGTAGGTGCGAGCGGTGTTCGCCCTCGGGCGTTCAAAGAACGCCCCTACAAAATAAAAACGAGAAATTTGGCGCGGGGGAAGGCTTGCTCTTCTCGAGAAAGCGACCAAGAAAGCGACTATATTATGATAGGAATTGTTGATTACGGCGTGGGAAATATTTTTTCCCTTTGCTCCTCCTTTAAAAAAATCGGGGCGCACGCCGAGCTTATAAAAGAACCCGAGCGCCTTGCCGAATGCGAGCGCATAATACTCCCCGGTGTCGGCGCTTTTGGCGACGCGCGCGAAAAGCTCCGCGCTTCGGGCATGGAAGAAGCGCTTATGCGCGAGGTTCGCGCAGGCAAGCCGATGCTCGGCATTTGCCTTGGTATGCAGCTCCTTTTCGAAAAGAGCTATGAATTCGGTGAATACGAGGGGCTTTCGCTCGTGAAGGGTGCCATCCGCCCTATTTCAGACGTTATACCCGCGGACTACGATATACCCCACATCGGCTGGAACGTGCTGGATTTTGACGATTGCGAGCTTTTCAAATACATAAAAAAGGGCGATTTCGTTTATTTCGTTCATTCGTTTTACGGCGCGGAATGTGAAGAAAGCGTTATTGCCACCACAGAATACGGCGCGCGCCTTACAGCCGCCGTTAAAAGCGGCAACGTTTACGGCGTGCAGTTCCACCCCGAAAAAAGCGGCGACGTTGGGCTTGCCATACTCAAAGCATTCTGTGAAATTGAGGTAAAATAAAATGATAGTAATTCCCGCAATAGACCTTCGCGGCGGCAAGGCGGTTCGCCTTCTGCGCGGAGAATACGATAATATGACGGTTTACGGGGAAAACCCTGCCGCCACAGCCGCCTCATTTGCAGAGGCAGGCGCAAAAAACCTCCATGTGGTCGACCTCGACGGCGCGCTTTCGGGCAATACAGATAACATGGAAACCATTAAAAAAATCATAGCCGAAACGAAAATGAACGTAGAAGTAGGCGGCGGCATACGCGACGAGGAAAGGGTATATAAATACCTCTCGCTCGGCGCAGAGCGCGTTATACTCGGCACGGTGGCGGCGGAAAACCCCGCTTTTGCCGAAGAAATGGTGAAAAAATACGGCGCACACATCGCAGTGGGCGCAGACGTTAAAAACGGCGAAATAGCAACCCACGGCTGGACAAAAACCACGGGCACAGACATATACACGTTTATGAAAATGATGGAAAACATGGGCGTTGCCACGGTTATTTGCACGGACGTTTCGCGCGACGGCGCGCTTATGGGCACGAATATGGAGCTTTACCGCGCGCTTTCTGAAAAATACAAGGTTGGCATTATCGCCTCGGGCGGTATAACCACCGTAGACGAGGTTTTCAAGCTTGCGAAAATGAAAGTTTTCGGCGCAATTCTCGGCAAAGCTATTTATAACGGCAACATAGACCTTCGTGAAGCGGTAAAGGCGGAAACAATATGATTACAAAAAGAATTATCCCTTGCCTCGACGTTAAAAACGGGCGCGTGGTAAAGGGCACGAACTTCAAGGGGCTTGCAGACGTTTCCTCGCCCGTAACTCTTGCAGATTACTACAGCCGCTGCGGTGCAGACGAGCTTGTTTTCTACGATATCACGGCTTCTGCAGAGGGGCGCGGAATTTTCACAGATATTCTGCGTGAAACGGCGAGCACCGTGTTTATACCCCTTACCGTTGGCGGCGGCATAAATACTCTTGCAGATTTCGAGCGCGTGCTTGGCAGCGGCGCCGATAAAGTAAGCGTGAACTCGGGCGCTATACGCAACCCCGCGATTATAGAGGAGGCTGCGAAGCGCTACGGCAGCCAGTGCGTTGTGCTTTCGGCAGATATAAGCCTTGTAGACGGCAAATATACTGTGTTTGCGCGCGGCGGCAGAGATAACACGGGGCTTGACGCAATAGAATGGATACGCACGGGCGTAGAGCGCGGCGCGGGCGAAATCGTTGTGAACAGCATAGATACAGACGGCGTGAAAAAAGGCTTCGACCTTGCTATGCTCCGCGCGGTTTGCGACGTGGTAAACGTTCCCGTTATAGCAAGCGGCGGCGCGGGCAAAAAAGAAGATTTCACATCGCTTTTCCGCGAAGTTCCCGAAATTTCCGCGGGTCTTGCAGCTTCTATTTTCCATTTTGGCGAGGTTGAAATAGCAGACCTTAAAAAGACGCTTGCGGCAGAGGGAATAAACGTAAGAATTTAATGAATAGTGAACAATTAAGGTGTTCGCTTCGCGAACGGAATTTATTAATAAAAACGCGCTTTTTGAAAGAGGTTATTTTTTGGGATTTCTTTCAGAAAAGCGAAGGAGAAACAATATGTTTGATATATCTACACTTAAATTCGACGAAAACGGACTTATCCCCGCTATTGTCGTAGATTTTTACACGCGCGAGGTGCTTACTCTCGCATATATGAACAAGGAAAGCCTTGAAATAACCATGGCAGAGGGCAGAACGTGCTTCTGGTCGCGTTCCCGTAAGAAGCTTTGGAGAAAGGGCGAGGAAAGCGGCAACGTTCAGCACGTTTGCGCGATAAAGGCAGATTGCGATGGCGATGCGCTCACCGTAATCGTCAAAAAAGAAGGTCCCGCTTGCCACCTCGGCACGGAATCCTGCTTCAACGATGTTATTTACTCCGCAGAGGGCTTTAACGATTTCACGGTTGAGGGCTTGGCAAAGCTTTTGCAGGGCAGAAAGGATAACCCGAAGGAAGGCTCTTACACGACATACCTTTTTGAAAAGGGTATTGACAAAATACTCAAAAAGGTTGGTGAGGAAAGCACAGAGGTTATCGTTGCCGGCAAGGGTAACGACAAAGCCGAAACTATTTACGAAATTGCCGACCTTATGTACCACGTTATGGTGCTTATGACGGAAATGGGGATTTCTACAAAGGAAATTATCGAGGAGCAGGCTTCGCGCCACATCATCGACCACAAGGTAAAACAGGAAAAAATGACTAAATAATGAAAAACGCACCGAAAGGTGCGTTTTTCATTATGCCTACATGACTCACGAATGGAAATATTCGCAAAAAATATGGTGAGTTCAGCCTTCCCCTCTTATAGGGGAAGGTGTCACCTTTAGGTGACGGATGAGGTGTTCCTTCGCTTTTTACCGCCGCGAAATCTCGGCAGGGCTTCGCTCAGATGACCGCGGCAGGGCACTTTCATATAATTTTAGTTGAAAATTGATTCCCTTGGCTTGCATAACCTTACCATTGACAAAAAACCTGTGCGGCGGTATAATATGACTGTAAATCAGATTACTCGGAGGTAAATATGAAAATATATAATTCCATAGAAGAGCTCGTGGGCGGCACACCTCTGCTTGCCCTGGGCAGGTACGGCAAATGTGTGGGCGCGAAAATTTTTGCAAAGCTTGAATATCTCAACCCCGCAGGCTCTGCCAAAGACAGAATTGCGCGCGAAATGATAGCAGAGGCGGAAAGAAGCGGCAAGCTCGCCCCCGGCGGCACGATTATAGAGCCTACAAGCGGTAATACGGGCATAGGTCTTGCGGCTATAGCGGCATCGAAGGGCTATAATGTTATAATCGCCATGCCCGAAACAATGTCGCGCGAGCGCCAGCTTCTTATGAAGGCATACGGTGCAGAGCTTGTGCTGACAGATGGCGCAAAGGGCATGAAGGGCTCTATAGAGAAGGCAGAGGAGCTTGCGCGCGAAATTCCCGGCGCGATAATAGCAGGGCAGTTTGAAAACCCCGCAAACCCTGCCGCGCACAGAAAAACAACTGGCCCCGAAATTTGGGAAGATATGGAAGGCAAAGTAGATATTTTCGTTGCGGGCGTCGGCACGGGCGGCACTATAAGCGGCACGGGTGCATACCTCAAGGGAAAAAATCCCGCCGTTAAAGTGGTGGCGGTAGAGCCGTACGATTCCCCCTTGCTTTCCTGCGGCAGGGCGGGCGCGCACAAAATTCAGGGCATAGGCGCAAACTTTGTGCCCGCGGCGCTCGATACGGGCATTTACGATGAAATAATAACCGTTAAAACAGAGGAGGCATATGCGGCAGCGCGCGCTCTTGCAAAAAAAGAGGGCATACTCGCGGGCATTTCCTCGGGCGCGGCGCTCCATGCGGCGACTGTTCTGGCAGAAAGACCCGAAAACGCGGGCAAGAACATCGTGGTTTTGCTCCCCGATACGGGCGACAGATACCTTTCCACAGATTTGTTTGAGTAAAAGAAAAACGCACCGAGAGGTGCGTTTTTCATATCTGCGCTGAAATGCGCCTTTTTGCCGCGCGGTATACACTCGGCTGCGCTCGGTATGGCAGCGCGGCAGTGTGCCTACACAATTTTGCGGTTTATTTTGAGCCTACTACCGTTGTGCCGTAATCGGTAATGGTTATGATTTCGTCTATTGTTACACGGGTTCCGCTTTCAACGTAAGTAACGTTGAATTTGATTTCGGTAAGCTTATCGTTTTCAAATTTAAGCGTAACGTTGTTGGAATGAAGCCCGAGGGATTCTATGTAAACCGCTTTCTTCGATTTATACGTTCTTGTTGCGGCATCGTATTCGTAGTTTGAATATGATGCGATATCCTTTATGGAGCTAACGAGGTCTTCGCGCATACTCTTTGCTTCGGATTGCGCTAAATATTCCTCGAATGTTTCGCCGTACATGGTCATTTTGATCCACGCTTTAGATTTTTCGAACTTATATACCGATTCTACTTCAGAGCGTACGCCGCCTGACTCGACGGTGCCTTTTTCCGTATACGTGAAGTTTTCAAAAACGGTGGAATTCAATGCCGCCGACCATTGGGTTCTCGTATAGCCCGTGAAGGGAACGGCTTCTGTTTTTTCATAGCCGCAAATGGTGCAGGCGAAGGTTTTAACGCCGTCTTTATCGGCTGTGGCGGGTGTTGTTAACTGACCTTTGTTCCACGTATGCTCTGTTTCATCTGTAAAGCTTGTGCAGTCTTCAGTTAAGCAGGCGTGCCAGTGCGTTCTTTCGCCCATGCTCCACGCCGCGGAAAATTCGCATTTGGGTATAACTTCTGTTTTTTCGTAGCCGCAAACCTTGCAGGCATAAACCTTCGTGCCCTCTGCTTCGGGCGTTGCTTTTACGGTTACTTTGCCTTCGTTCCAGGTGTGCTCTGCTTTATCGGTAATCTCTTCGCATTTTTCGCTTACTTCGCAAGCGTGCCAATGCGAGCTTTCGTCTTTGCTCCAATCCTCGGAAAATTCACATTCGTGCGCACAGGAGGCGAGCATTACGCCAAGCAAAAGCAAAAGGGCAGATGCAAGCAGGGCAGATAAAAATTTTTTCATATATAATCTCCTATAGCTTCAAAAGACCCGTATCAAACAAAACAGGGGCAAAGAAGCTCTTTGCCCTTGCTTTGTTGAAAGGTATGTAGAAAAAAATTCGGCTGTAAGCGTTAATTATTTGGGGTCGAGAACAACCGTGCCGTAATCTGCGAGCGTTACAACAGAGGTTACTGTAAGCTCTGTGCCGTTTTCTGTGTAGGAAAGGTTGTATTCGATTTTAGCGAGCTTGCCGTTTGCAAACGTAAGTGTTACGTCTGTAGTATCTTCGCCCAAAGCTTCGATTTCAATTTCAGCTGTTGCTTTGTATGTCTTTGTTGCGGCATCGTATTTGTATTTTGCAAAAGCTGTGATGTCCTTGATAGAAGCTACAGTTTCGTCGCGAAGCTCGATTGCGTCTGCTTTGCTGGGTGCGAACTGTTCCACAGTCTGGCCGTACATAACCATTTTGATCCAAGCATTGTCTTTTGTGAATTTGTAAGTGGATTCTGTATCGATCGTCATGCCGTTTCCTTTAACGGTTGCTTTTTCCGTGTAAACGAAATTTTCGAATACAGCTGCATCAAAAGCTGCGTTCCATTCTTCTTCTGTCATGCCTGTGAAAGCAACTGCTTCTGTTTTTGTCTGCTCACAAGCTGTGCAAGTGAATGTTTTAACGCCGTCTGCTTCCTGTGTGGGCTTTGTTGTGATTTTGCCTTCGTCCCATGTGTGGTCTGCTTTGTCTGCGATTTCCGTGCAATCTTCGCCTGTGCATTCATGCCAGTGGGAGTTTTCGTCTTTGCTCCACTCTTCGGCAAATTCGCATTTGTGACCGCAGGAAGCAAGCATTACGCTCACAGAAACGAGCAAGCAAGCCGCGAGCAAGATTGATAAGAATTTTTTCATGTCTGAGATCTCCTTATAAAATTATAAATTTTTTTGAGGAATTTTCCTCTTTACATATTAGTATAGCATAATAATGTTGACTTTTCAATAATATTTTGGCATATATTTGAATTTTTCGGCGCAGAGCTTGCGCCCCCTGCAAAATTATGCAATACCATATATTATATAAGACGCAAAATAAATTGCATTTTTTGCAAAAAATCAATTTGTTTACAAATTGTTCACAATTTTATTTGAGTTGCAAACGCTTTTTATAAGCTCCCAGCGCTCGGGGGTGAACTTTATAAGCAAAAGCTCCTCTGAAACGCTCAGGCGGTTTACACTGTAAAGCAAGCTTTTTTCTATAGGCGAGGTGGAGACGACGATATATTTAGGCTTGATGGCAAGTGAGTGCGCGGTGCTTCCGTGGTTATAGCTACCCTTATAGATATATCGGTATTCCTCGGCTCTTCTTACTTTGCCTTTGCGAAGCGGCGTTTTGAATTCCACAGTGCCTTTTGCGGTGTCTATGGTGATAAATGAAGCCCACCTCGGCGCAGTCGATATAAAACCGCAGATAAGCATTATATAGAGTATTATAAAAAGCATCTGAACGAACGCGCCGCCGTCGTCCTTCACCTTTACTGCGCCTACGCCGATGGAAATGACCACCCACATACAGCCAAGCCCATATGCAAGCATAAGTACGGCTGCACAAACGAGCAGCGCAGGGTCTGAAATAATAGAAATTTTTTCTTTCGTTGCTTTTTTCACCGTTTGTGCTCCTTTCTTTTTCTTCAGTATAGCACTTTTTAGCGAGGTTTCGCAAAAATGGGATAATAATTCCCCTGCAGGGATAAACGGGATATTATCCCAAAATTTAAACGTTTATCCCACATTGCGTGCTTTCGGCGGAAAAGATGGTATAATTAAAGCACGAGAGCCCCGCCCCATGCCCCGCGGACATGAAATTTTAAATAAATTATATGAAAATGCCCACCGCGGTCATCTTGAGCGAAGTGAGAGCGTGAAACGCTCGGCTCTAGCGGCGGTAAAAAGCGAAGGAACACCTCATCCGTCACCTGAAGGTGACACCTTCCCCTATTGAGAGGGGAAGGCGGAAAATGATTTCCCCGCACCGCGCCCGCGTTGGCATTGACATAAATTGCAACCCATTATATAATATAAATATATTTTAAAGCTCGCTTTAAAAAGGAGAACCATATGCTTACCATTGCGATATGCGACGATAGCCCTGAGTTTGCGGATATTCTTTTCCGCAAGCTTCACCGCCTTTGCGCCTATAACCTGCCCGAGCACGTAGATTGCCGTGTTCTGCCCGCCTTTACTACGGGCGCGCAGGTGCTGGAATACCTTAAAAACCAATCTGTAAACGTTATTTTTCTCGATATAGATATGCCGGGCATGAACGGCTTCGACCTCGCGGAGCGTATACGCAAGGATGCGCCCGAAACGGTGATAATTTTTGTTTCCGCTTACGAGGAGTTTGTTTACAGCTCCTTTGAATATTGCCCGTTCCGCTTTCTGCGCAAGGCGCATATAGACGAGGAGCTGCCCCAGACCTTTCGCAAGGTTATAGAAAAATGCCTGCTGGATAAAGAGATATTGGAGTTTGGCACGACGGAAGGGAACGTTATTTTGCGCGTGAAGGATATTATATTTTTCGAGGGGCAAAAGAATTATTACCTTATACACACGGCATCCTCTGCCGTTTATAAATGCCGCGGCACAATGGACTCCCTGGAAAAAACGGTGGAAAGTTATGATTTTTTCAGGGTACACGCCGCTTTTATCGTGAATGAGGAGCATATTGAAAACCTCGATAACGATGGCTTTGTTACCATGAAAAACAAAAAGGTGATAGCCATAAGCAAAAGAAGAATGGCGGGCTTTAAGGATTCATATATGAAATTTATAAGAAGGCGGATAACACAGAATGAACGTTATTGAACTTGGTGCATCGCTTTTCGACAGTATTCTTCTGGTTTACTTCGTAAACAAATTCAACCGCTATCCGCTTACGAAATATGCCGTTACGGTGCCTGCGGTGCTTGTGATTTTCGGTGTGACCATAATCAACGATAAATTTTTCTCGGGCTTCAATATTCTCACAACAACGGTGTTTTTGCTGCTTTACATAGGCTACGCGCTTATTGTTTCCAATAAAAATTACGTAAGGGCGGTTGTTTCCGCGTGCGTTTTTGAAATTGTGCTGATGGTTCTGAGCAGCGTGCTTTATATAATCATCTCTATTATGGTAGATGAATTCGATAACCTTATGTACGGCTCGGATACGACGGTGAGGTATATATACCTGCTTGCGCACAAGGTGGCGCTTTTTGCCGTGCTGCAATCTATACTTTATATATTGAAGCTGGATAACTCGCTCGATATTAAAAACGGCTTGCTCACGTTTGCGTTTTCCTGCATAACTATTTTCGGCCTGGGCACGGCGATATATATTTACGCCGTTATGTCCGACCCAAAAATACAGTGGCAAATTTTGACGGTGGCGCTTGCGTTTATAGGGCTTAACGTGCTTCTTTACGTGCTTATTTCTCAGATATCCAAGCTGCAGAAGAGCAAATACGAGCTTAAGCTGCTGGAAGAAAAGCTGGAATTTGAAAGAGCGCGCCACAACGACGCGCACGCAATATGGTCGAACATAAGAAAAATACAGCACGATATAAAACACCACCTCACAGTTATAGGAAGCCAGCTTGAAAACGGCGAAACAGACGATTGCAAGCGCTATATCGGCAACCTTCTGCCGAACGTAGAGCGCATGGGCAACCTTATAAAATCGGATAATAAAATTCTCGATTACCTTATAAATTCAAAGCTGAGCAACCTTCCCAATACGGAAATAATTATTTCTGGCTCTATAGGCAGCCTTGCGGATATAAAGGAATTCGACCTTGCCTGCCTTTTCGGCAATATTCTCGATAACGCCGTGGAGGCAATTCAGGAAACAGAAGAAAAGCGCATAGAGCTTTTGTTTTTAAGGCAGAATTCAAACCGCATAATTATTTGCAAAAACACGGTGAAAAGCCCCGTGCTGAAAACGAATAAGGAGCTCAAAACGACGAAAAAAGAAAAGGACGCCCACGGCTACGGAACGAAAATAACAGAAAAAATCGTGGCGGATTACCACGGCATGATAGATTATTTTGAGGAATTCAATATGTTCGGAGTGCAGATCATATTGCCCGAGCAAAGCGAGGAATAATAAAAGGGCGGTTTCCCGCCCTTTTATTATTCCAATTTACTTCCGCAGTTACTGCAAAATTTGTGTGTTTCGTCGGTTTTTTCGCCGCAATAGGGGCAGAATTTTTTGCCGCCCTCTTTATTTTCTTCGCTTTCGCGCTTTTCACCGAAGCGCGCGTTAAGCGGGTCCTCCTCCTCGCCGTCTTCCACTATATCGAAGGTGGAGTAGCGGTTTTTGCCCGTGGCGTTTTTGTAATTGTATACCGTAATGGCTATAGCCATAACTATAAAGAGTATTCCGAAGGGAACCATAAAAAATGCACCCATGGAGGCCGCGCTTATTGTCCAGCCCAAGCCGAAAAGTGACATTATAATTCCACCTAAAACACCCATTCCCGAAGGACCTCTGCCCGGTTTTATACTTCTCATATGCATAACCTCCTTTGCTTATATTATGTTTATACCATAAAATGCGCGGTTTGTCAAGAATCGTGGTTTTGCCGTATGTATAAAAATGAATAATATTCATTCAAAATGAATAAACACACAAATCGGCAAAAAAAGCGGTTTGCCGTGCCGATTTATATTCCATTTAACTTTAATTGCATACGTGGAATATAAAGAAAGAAGAAAAAATTAAAAAAATTTGAAAAAAATCTCTCTTTACTATTGCATATTTATGCATTGCGTGATATAATATACGAAAAATCGCTAAATGAACTTGAGCGAGTTTAAGAAAAAAACGTTAAAACAAAGCAAAAGCAAGGTATTTTTATGAAAAAGAAGATATTTATAGACGGGAGCGCCGGCACGACGGGGCTTGATATATACAGAAGAATTTCCGGAAGAGAGGATATAGAGCTTATCACTCTTGCCGAGGAAGAAAGAAAAGACTCTTCTGCGCGCAAAAGAGCGCTTAACGAAGCGGATATAGCTTTTCTTTGCCTGCCCGATGCGGCGGCAATAGAATCTGCCGATATGGTGGAAAACGACCACACGGTGCTTCTCGATACGTCAACAGCGCACAGAACAGACGATGCGTGGGCATACGGCTTCCCCGAGCTTTCTGCGGCTCATTTTGAAAAAATCAAAAATTCCAGAAGAATTGCCGTTCCCGGTTGCCACGCAAGCGGCTTTATAGCGCTTGTATACCCACTTATCGAAAAGGGAATTCTCGGTAAGGGCGCAAAACTTTCTTGCTTTTCGCTTACGGGTTACAGCGGCGGCGGCAAAAAGATGATTGCCGAATACGAAGGCGAGGAAAGGGACGTGCTTCTTTCCGCGCCGCGCCAATACGCGCTTGCGCAGAAGCACAAGCACTTGCCCGAAATGGCAAAAATAGCGGGGCTTGAAAACGCGCCCGCGTTCTGCCCGATCGTCGGCGATTTCTATAGCGGTATGGAGGTTACAATTCCGCTTTTCGCAAGCGATATAAACGGCACTGCCGACGATATTAAAAAGGCATACGCCGAAAAATATACGGGTGAAATTGTAAAATTTGTAGATGGCGGCGACGAGGCTGGCTTTGCCTCTGCCGCGAAGAGAAGCGGCACAGACGCAATGGAAATTTCCGTTTTCGGAAACGAAGAGCGCATTTTGCTTGTGGCGAGGTACGATAACCTCGGCAAGGGCGCTTGCGGTGCAGCCATAGAATGTCTTAATATAGTTCTCGGCGCAGATATTGCCGAGGGAATGAATATTTAAACGAGGTATATGAAAATGAAAATTATAGAAGGCGGCGTTTGCGCCGCGAAGGGTTTTTCGGCGGCGGGCGTTCACTGCGGTATACGCAGAAACAAAAGAAAGCGCGACCTCGCCCTTATATATAGCGAAGTTCCCGCAAGCGCGGCGGCTGTTTACACCACGAACCTTGTAAAGGGCGCGCCCCTTGAGGTTACGAAGCAGCATATTGCCGACGGTATTGCACAGGCGGTTATTTGCAACAGCGGCAACGCCAACACCTGCAACGCAGACGGCGTGGAGGTTGCGGAAAAAATGAGCGACCTGCTTTCGCAGAGCCTTGCCGTGCACCCCTACGACGTTATCGTCGCTTCCACGGGCGTTATCGGTCAGAAGCTCGATATCACTCCCATAGCGGTGGGCATACCGCTTCTCGTTTCCGAGCTCGGCACGGGGGCAGAGGCAAGCGTTCACGCCGCAGAGGGTATTATGACGACAGATACGGTGCTAAAGGAAATCGCAGTTGAGTTCACGGTTGGCGGCAAAACCTGCCACATCGGCGGTATTGCGAAGGGCTCGGGCATGATCCACCCGAACATGGCAACAATGCTCGTGTTTATCACCACAGACGCGGCTATTTCCCCCGATATGCTCCAGAAGGCGCTTTCAAACGATATTCAGAACACCTTCAATATGGTGAGCGTAGACGGCGATACCTCCACAAACGATATGGTTTCCATTCTTGCAAACGGCTTGGCTGGCAACGAAATGATAACTAAAGAGGGCGAGGACTTCGATGAATTCATGCGCGCTCTCAACACTATAACGGTTTACCTCTGCCGCAGAATTGCGGGCGACGGCGAAGGCGCAACAAAGCTTCTTGAATGTAAAGTATGCGGCGCACGCACGAAGGAAATGGCAAAAACAGTGGCAAAATCCGTTATCTGCTCCTCGCTTGTCAAGGCGGCTATGTTCGGCTCCGATGCCAACTGGGGCAGGGTGCTTTGCGCCATAGGCTACAGCGGCGCAGACGTTGACGTAGACTACATAGACGTTGCTTTCGAAAGCAAGGCGGGCAGGGTAGACGTTTGCCGCGACGGCGCGGGCATACCCTTTTCCGAGGAGCTTGCAAAGGAAGTCCTTTCCGAAAAAGAGATAAATATTCTCGTAAACCTCGATATCGGGGAAGAAGAAGCAACCGCATGGGGCTGCGACCTTACTTACGATTACGTTAAAATCAACGGCGACTACAGAACATAATTCGGGTAAGGGATTAAATTATTTAAGGTGAAGAAAATGAAAATTACAAATGCACAGCGCGCACAGGTGCTTGTTCACGCGCTTCCTTATATACAGAAATACAAAAACAAAATAATCGTTGTAAAATACGGCGGCAACGCCATGATAAACGAGGAGCTTAAAGATTCCGTAATGCGCGATATCGTGCTTCTTTCGCTTATGGATATCAAGGTGGTGCTCGTTCACGGCGGCGGCCCCGAAATTACGGAAATGCTCGCGAAAATAGGCAAGAAAACAGAGTTTGTAAACGGTCTCCGCGTAACAGATAAAGAGGGCGTTGAAATAGTTCAGATGGTGCTTGCGGGCAAGATAAACAAAAACCTTGTAAACCTCCTTTCCGTTCAGGGCGGCAAGGCAATAGGTCTTTCCGGCATAGACGGCAGAATGATAGAAGCGCAGATGAAAGACCCCGTGCTCGGATTTGTAGGCGAAATTACGGAAATACACCCCGAAATTATTTTCGACGTGCTCGATAAGGGCTATATTCCCGTCGTTTCCACGGTTGCCTGCGATAAAGAGGGTAACACCTACAACGTAAACGCAGACACGGCGGCGGCAAAAATCGCGGGAGCGCTCGGCGCGGAATGCCTCATTTCCATGACGGATATTACGGGTATTATGCGCGATAAAAACGATACAGATTCGCTTATTTCCACGCTCTACGTAAGCGATACGCAGGAGCTTGTTACGGAGGGTGTTATTTCCGGCGGTATGATTCCGAAGGTGGAATGCTGCACAGAGGCTATACGCCGCGGCGTTAAGAAGGTATTCGTTATCGACGGCAGAGTGCCCCATTCGCTCCTTATAGAAATCCTCACAGACGAAGGCATGGGCACGATGCTCGTTTCGGGCGACAGCGTTACGGGCGACGGCGTTATGGAGGAATAAAAATGACGACCAAAGAGCTTGATAAAAAATACGTTGCCAATACTTATAACCGTTTTCCCGTTGAAATAACAAGCGGCAAGGGCGCGCGCCTTTTCGATGAAAACGGCAAGGAATATATAGATATGGGCGCGGGAATTGCCGTAAATACCTTCGGTATGGCAGACGAGGGCTGGGTTGCCGCCGTTACGGCGCAGCTCGGTAAATTCCAGCATACCTCGAACCTCTACTACACAGAGCCTTGCGCAAGGCTTGCGGAAATGCTTTGCACGCGCACGGGTATGAAGAAGGTTTTCTTCGGCAACAGCGGCGCAGAGGCGAACGAGTGCGCCATAAAAGCCGCGCGCGAATACGGTATAACGAAAAAGGGCGAGGAATACTATAATATAATCACGCTTAAAAACAGCTTCCACGGCAGAACCCTTGCAACTCTTGCCGCAACGGGGCAGGACGTTTTCCACGAGCATTTTACACCTATGCCCGAGGGCTTCCTCTACGCGGCGGCGAACGACTGCGAGGGGCTTGAAAAGCTTGTGGCTGAAAACAAGGTTTGCGCCATTATGTTCGAGCTCGTGCAGGGCGAGGGCGGCGTAAACGCGCTTAGCGCAGAATTCGTGGCTAAAATTGCGGAGCTTTGCGAAAAATACGATCTGCTTATGATAGACGACGAGGTTCAGTGCGGCAACGGCAGAACGGGCGCGCTCTATGCATATATGCACTTCGGCATAACGCCCGATATAGTCACAACGGCGAAGGGGCTTGGCGCGGGCTTGCCCATAGGCGCCACGATGTTTGGCGAAAAGGCGGCGGATATTTACAAGCCCGGCTTGCACGGCAGCACCTTCGGCGGAAACCCCGTTTGCGCGGCGGGCGCGTGCCACGTGCTTTCTCGCCTTACAGATGAGCTTATGGCAGACGTTACGGCAAAAGCAGAATATATAAAAAATGCGCTCTGCGGCGCAGAGGGCATAAAAAGCGTTTCAGGCATGGGCCTTATGATGGGTATTGAAACGGAAAAGAAAGCGGCAGACGTTGTTGCCGCCGCTATGGAAAAGGGCGTGCTGCTCCTTACGGCGAAAACAAAGGTGCGCTTGCTCCCCCCGCTTAATATAAGCTATGAAGAGCTTGAAAAAGCAGTTAATATAATAAAAGAGGTATGTAAAAATGAAACACTTGCTTAAACTTATGGACTTGAGCTACAAGGAAATTCTTGAAATTCTCAACCTTGCAGACCAGCTTAAATATGAAAAGAAATACGGCATAGAGCACCACTACCTCAAGGGTAAAACGCTCGGTATGATCTTCCAGAAATCCTCCACGCGTACGCGCGTTTCCTTCGAGGTTGGTATGTACGACCTCGGCGGCAGTGCGCTCTTCCTTTCCTCGCGCGACCTTCAGATAGGCCGCGGCGAGCCTATTGAAGATACGGCGCGCGTGCTTTCCCGTTACCTCGACGGTATTATGATACGTACTTACGACCAGGAAGAGGTTGAAAAGCTTGCAGAATACGGCTCTATTCCGATAATCAACGGTCTTACAGACTACGCTCACCCCTGCCAGGTGCTTGCCGACCTTATGACTATCCGCGAGCACAAGGGCTCTATCCGCGGCAGAAAGCTTTGCTTTATAGGCGACGGCAACAATATGGCAAACTCCCTTATCGTAGGCGGTATAAAAATGGGTATGTCTGTGGCAATCGGCTGCCCCAAGGGCTACGAGCCCGATGCAGAAATTATGAAATGGGCGCAGGAAAACGGCGAATTCCTTTGCACCGACGATATTTTCGAAGCGGCTAAAGATGCAGACGTCGTTTATACAGACGTTTGGGCATCTATGGGCGAGGAAGCGGAAGCAGAGGAAAGAAAGAAAATTTTCGCAGGCTTCCAGGTTAACAGCGAGCTTATGGCTGTTACGAAGAAGGACTCTATGGTGCTTCACTGCCTGCCCGCGCACCGCGGCGAGGAGATCACGGCAGACGTGCTCGAAGCTCACGCAAACGAAATTTTCGACGAAGCGGAAAACCGCTTGCACGCACAGAAGGCCGTTATGGTTATGTGCATGAGAAACAAAGGCTAAATAAACCGAAAACGCAGAGAATTTTCTCTGCGTTTTTTTATTTTATGTGGGGATTGTTTGCCACGCCGCTGTCATTCTCGAGCGTAGCGAAGAATCTCGGCGTGGCTTCACGTGAGGATAGCGGCGCGCGGCAGCGCGCTTTTGCGCAATCTTTTTAAGTTAATTAACTGCCTTTTTGAGTCTTTCGGTAAGAGCCTTGTAGCGTTCTTCCTCGCGGATGGAATCGAACCATTCCCAGCCCTTGCGCTCTGAAAGTATGCGAGCGTTCCCGGGAAAAATTGCCGTAATACTTTTATCGAGTTTTTCTTTGCCGTCGCAAAGTGCAAAATCCCTGTAGGTTATACCGTCGATCTCGAAGCTGTAAAGCTCACCCGTTATTCTGTCGAGTGTGGGGGAGCCGTAGGTAAGCACCGCGCCATCGGGCAAAGCGGCGATTTTTTCCACAAGACCGATACTTGTTTCCAATGCCTCGTATGCGCCCTCTTTATCGCCCGTAGCGGCGAGAGCTGCCGCAAGCCTGAGGCCGAGGAAGTATCTGTCGTATGCCCAGAGGTCGGGATCGTCTTTGCCGCCAGTAATGAGGTTGCTTCCATCGCAATCGCAAAGCATATTTATAAGCCCAAGAGCTTTTTTGTTTGCCCAAACGCTGTTTTTTGCGGAGAAGGGTTCGCGCTTGCGCAACTGTTCATAGCAGAGATTATTTATGCTGTCCAAAAGATTTATCTGCCTCTGCAAATCGTATTTTGCCCATTCCTTACGGTAAAAATATCTTTTCTGCAGATATTTCGAAGCGTCGTTTCCGCTTATGCCGGAGGTTTCAATAAATTTCATAACGGCACTTTCTTCTTCAAGAGAAATGTATATTTCCTGTGCTAAATCAATATGGTATTTTTCCGTACAAAGTGCTGAGAAATCCTCAAAAACGGCACAAAGCTCGTCCCAGTGGATCTTATCGTTGTACATAATATTGAGCATTTCATAAGGAATACCGTATTCCTTCGGAAAATCGCGCTTCATCGTTTTGAGGTATGCATACTGCTCCTCGGGAACTGTGAGCTTTTCGTATTCTTCCCATCTTTTTTCGAGCATTTTGTTTTTGTCGTTTTTCGTGCAGCCGATAAGCTCGTCAACTCTTGTTTCGAAAAGATCGGCGAGTGTGGGCAGAAGCTCTATATCGGGGTAGACCACGCCCGTTTCCCAGCGGCTGACTGTTTGGAAGGAAACGCCCACCTTTTCGGCAAGCTGTTCCTGTGTTAAGCCGTTTTCACGGCGAAGTTTTCTTATATTTTCAGCAAAATTAAGTTTCATAATCATATTCTCCTTAAAAATTCAGATTTTGTAGCCGTGCACTGCTTACATTTATATTGTACGATATTATTCAGCTTTTTACAATAACTCATTTTGCGAGAATTTTTCCTTGTTTTAAGGAATTTCGGCTTTTACGGCTGCGTGGCAACGGCACGCCCCGTTTGTTTATAAAATTTTACCCAATCACATTATATATTCCTATTGAAAATTTACCGAAAAAGTGGTAAAATTAAGCTATAGCGACTATAACCCGAAAATATGCCTTGAATTTTTATTTCGGAAAGGGAATTTTATGAAAATAATTGTTGCCGGATGCGGTAAAATAGGAAAAAGTATTGTAGAAAGCTTGGTTGTGGAAAATCACGAGATTTTGATAATAGACAATAAACCCGAAATAGTGGAGGAGATAACCAATATATACGACGTTATGGGCATTTGCGGCAATTGCGCTGACAGTGATATCGTTCAAGAGGCAAATGCGAGCGAATGCGACCTTTACCTCGCTGTTACGGATTCAGATGAGCTTAATATGCTCAGCTGCTTTATAGCGAAGAGAATGGGCGCAAAGGACACGATAGCGCGAATACGCGCGCCTGAATATAACGACGATAGCCTGGCGTTTATGAAGGATAACCTTGAGATATCTATGCCCATAAATCCCGAGCGTCTTGCGGCGCGCGAGCTTTTCAATATATTGAAATTTCCACATGCGCTTAAAATAGAAACGTTCGTGCGCAGAACCATGGAAATAACTGAGGTGCGGCTGCGTGACGATTCCGTTTTGGACGGTGTGAAACTTATGGATATTCGTGAAAGGTTCAAGGCGCAGGTGCTTGTTTGTTGTGTTCAGCGTGGGGAAGATGTGTTCATTCCTGCGGGCGATTTCGTGCTCAGAAAGGGTGACAGAATAGGCGTTACCGCCCCGCACGAGGAAATGCAGAGGTTTTTCCGCGCCACGGGCTTTTTGCAGAAGCAGGCAAAGAGCGTTATTATTCTCGGCGGCAGCCGCATAGCGTATTACCTTGCCGAAATGCTTATAGAAATAGGCGTTTCAGTTAAGATTATAGATAAAGACGAAAAAATTTGCGAGGAACTTGGCGATGCATTGCCGCAGGCCGTGGTAATATACGGCGATGGCTCGGAGCAGGAGTTGCTTTTGGAGGAGGGCATAAAGGACGCAGACGCGTTCATTGCTCTTACCGGTTCAGACGAAACGAATATACTTGTTTCTATGTTTGCAATGATGAACAATGTGAAAAAGGTCATTTCTAAGGTCAATCGCGATGAAATCGCACCCATGGCGGCACGCCTCGGTCTTGACTGTATAGTTTCTCCGAAAAAGATGGTTTCCGACGTGGTGCTTAGCTATGCGCGCGCTCTCGAAAACTCAAAGGGCAGTAACGTAGAAACGCTCTATAAGCTTATGGACGGCAACGTAGAGGCGCTGGAGTTCAACGTGCGTGAGGATGCTTCGATTATAAACAAACCGCTTAAAGACCTTGAATTTCTTAAAAATACGCTTATTATCGGTATCGTCCGCGGAAGAAAAACGATAACCCCCTCCGGCAATACGGTAATTCAGGCCGGTGACAGAGTAGTTGTTATTACCACTAACCACGGCCTTGGCGATATATCTGATATACTTGCGAAATAAGAGGTGGATATATGAATTTCAGAATAGTTTCGTATGTTGTCGGGCGTATTCTTCAGCTGGAGGCGGCGCTTTTTATGTTGCCGCTTATTGTCAGCCTTATCTATAGCGGTACAGACGGCATGATGCCGTTTTGGGCGTTTCTTATTTCCGCGGCAATAGCGCTATGCGTAGGGCTTTTGTTTACCTATATTATTGGAAAGAATAATAAACTTATTTTCGCACGCGAGGGGTTTGCTATAGTTTCGCTTGCGTGGATTCTCATGTCTGCCGTGGGCGCTTTGCCTTTCGTCATCAGCAAAGAGATACCCTCTTTTATAGATGCTTTCTTCGAAACCGTAAG
>JAFTNI010000216.1 GCA_017451975.1 Clostridia bacterium | reverse complement strand
TGAACGTGCGCGGCAAGGGTAACGAAGGGCTTCGCGGCGGCGAGCCGGGCGACCTTTACGTTTCCGTAAACGTGCGCCCGCACCCCATTTTCGAGCGCGACGGCTTCGATATTTACTGCGAAATTCCGATCACGTTCACAGATGCGGCGCTCGGCGCGCAGATATCCGTGCCTACGCTCGAGGGTAAAACCACATTCGATATTCCCGAAGGAACGCAGACGGGCACAACTTTTACAATACAACAGAAGGGTATTCCCAACACCAACGGCAGGGGCAGAGGTGACCTTATTTTCAAGGTTACTGTAGAAGTTCCGAAAAACCTCAGCGGTGCGCAGAAGGATACCTTGCGCAAATTTGCAGAGCAGTGCGGAAAAACCAACTACTCCAAAAGAGAAAAATTCTTTTCAAAAATTTTCGGAAAGGACCCAAAATAAATGAAGTGGAACCAGCTTAAAGTTAATTGCGATACCGCAGAGCTCGATACGGTTGCGGCGGTTATGTCTATGCTCGACGAAGGGCTTATGATAGACGACTACAGCGACGCTATGGAGGGCGCAAACAAGGTATATGGCGAGCTTGTTGACGAAAGCATTCTCACGGCAGACGTAACACGCGCCGCAGTTAGCATTTTCGTTGAAGAAAGCATAAACCTTGAGGGGTATTTTGAATTTATCAATTCCCACCTTGCTTGCCTTTCGGGTAAATATGATATAGAGATAGTTTCATCCGATGAGGACGATTGGAGATATGCCTGGAGAAAATACTATAAGCCCACGCGTATAGGCAAAAACCTCATAATCGTGCCCGACGGCGACGAATATGAGGCAAGCGAAAACGACATTCGTATAGACCTTGAACCCGGCCTTGCCTTCGGTACGGGTACGCATGAAACGACGCGCCTTTGCGCGGCTTTCCTTGAAGAATACGTAAATGAAGGCGACTATATGCTCGACGTTGGCGCGGGCAGCGGTATTCTTGCAATATGCGCCTCCAAGCTAGGTGCAGAGTATTGCGCGGCGTGCGATATAGACCCCATAGCCGTGCGCACAGAGGTTGAGAATGCAGAGCTCAACGGCTGCAAAAATATAGATTGCTTCGTTTCCGACCTTCTTTCCGACGTTAAGCTGAAAGACGGCAGAGCATACGATATCGTAACGGCAAATATCGTTGCGGATATCATTATAAAGATGTCGCCCGAAATTGGCGCTTTTGTGAAAAACGGCGGGCTTGTGATAACCTCCGGCGTTATATGCGAAAGAGAAGCGGAAGTGGATGCGGCTATGACGGCAGGCGGCTTCACAAAGCTTACTTCCGGGTATGATGGCGGCTGGTGCGCGGGTGTTTTTCAAAAAAATTAAACTTTTTGCAAAAAAATATTGATAAAAATCAATAAAACCTTTGACAAAATGTTGTTAATATTGTAAAATAGAGCAAGCGGGATTTTTTATTCAAATAAAAATCCCGCTTGCGATTGTCTATGTGAGAACATAATAATTCGCTTTTTTGTAAAAAAATGGATAAATAAATGGAATTTTTTGTTAAATAGAGGCTAGTTGGTGTAATCTGCACGATAAAAAAGAATAAATTTTATTTATTTTTACAAGAAAACTATTGAAATTTAACAAAAAATGAGTTAGAATATATACTGTAAGTTATATTGAAGATAAATTGTTTTGCAAAAAACGAAAGGGGATATAAAATCAATGTCAGGAAGATTGTTTCAAGGTGTTATTCACCAGATGAAAGACGCTATCGGCCGCACCATAGGCGTGCTCGATGAAAACGGTGCTGTTATCGCTTGCAGCGACCTTATGAAAATAGGCGAAACAAGACAGGCTGTGAAAGAGGAGCTTATCTATTCCTCCGAAACTGTTGTTTACCAGGGTTATACATACCATCAGATGTCTATGGATTCCCACCCCGAATATATTGTATTCGTTGAGGGTGAAGATGCTATGGCAGATAAGTTTGCGACGGTGCTTGCGGTTTCCTTCATAAACATCAAAAATTTCCACGATGATAAATACGATAAAACTTCGTTTATCAAAAATATACTCCTCGACAATATTCTGCCGAGCGATATATACGTTAAGAGCAAAGAGCTCCATTTCGCAATGGACGTTACAAGGGTTGTTTTCCTTCTCAAGTTCAATTCCAGCGGCGAAACCTCGCCTTACGATATAATCCTCAATATGTTCCCGAACACGAACCAGGATTACGTTATCAGCATGGGTGAAAACGACGTTGTTCTCGTTCGTGAGCTCAAGCCCAACATGGTAGACATCCACGAAACGGAAAAAATCGCAAAAACTATTGCAGATACCATCGCTTCCGATTTCTTCACGAAGGTTTCCATCGGTATAGGCACGGCTGTTACAAATATAAAAGACGTTTCCCGTTCCTACAGAGAAGCGCAGGCAGCGCTTGAAGTAGGCAGAGTTTTCGATACGGATAAGAACATTATAAGCTACGAAAACCTCGGTATAGGCAGACTTATTTACCAGCTTCCCACAACTCTTTGCGAAATGTTCCTCAACGAGGTTTTCCAGAAGAGCTCGCTCGATTCGCTCGACCGCGAAACGCTTCTCACAATTCAGTGCTTCTTTGAAAACAACCTCAACGTTTCCGAAACGTCGAGAAAAATGTTCGTTCACAGAAACACGCTTGTTTACAGACTTGATAAAATCAAAAAGATAACGGGCCTTGACCTGCGCGAATTTGAAAACGCTATAACCTTCAAGGTTGCGCTCATGGTTAAGAGCTACCTTTCCTATAAACCTAACAGATATTGATATTGACAGAAACAGACGGCGGGGCTTTTCCCGCGCACGGGCGACCCCGCCGCAAAACTATGCGGCAGGTTCGCTTTCTGTGTATATAGTTGTTCGTATATACATAAATCCATTATATATGTTGAGGTTGAAATAATGAATCAGAACGAAAATTTCGGCGGGGAAGAGCTCAATACAACGCCCGCTTGCGCCGAAGAAACCAAGAAAAACAAAAAGAAAGCGCCCGTAAAGGTTTCTTTGCCGCTTACAGTGGTTCTTATACTTTTCACGGCGCTGCTTACTTTCCAGGCAACCTTTGTAGTGCTTAACATAAGGCACCAGCTCGAGCTTACGAAAATGAAGGCTGCAATAGGAAAATTCGATATTTTGCTTGAAGCGTACGAGCTTTTCGATGAAGAATACATCTATAATATAGATGCAGATACGCTTATAGACAAAATGCTTACCTCCTTCAATTCTCAGGATAGATATTCGGCTTACTATACCTTCGAGGAATACCTTGCAATGCTTCAGGGCAGCCAAGGCTCGGCAAAGGGAATAGGCGTTTACATTTCCGGCACCGAAAGCACAATGACGGTAACTTATGTAATGCCCGGCTCGCCCGCGGAAGCGTCAGGCGTGCTTGCAGGCGACGAAATTCTTGCAGTTGACGGAAAATATCTTAAAGATATAGGCTATAATGAAGCAGTTAATATGGTTGCGGGCGAAAACGGTTCGCAGGTTGTGCTTAAAATTCTTCGCGGCAGCGAAGAGGTAGATATACCCGTTACGCGCGGCGATTACACGCCCTATACGGTTATCCATTCCCTTATGGAAGAAAACGGCGAAAAAATCGGCTTTGTTAAAATTATTCAATTCGATCAGATAACGGTGGCGCAATTCAAAACCGCCGTTGAGGAGCTCAAAGCAGCAGGCTGCGAAAAGTTTATTTTCGATTTGCGTAATAACCCCGGCGGCGAGCTTAACGCTGTTGTTTCCATGCTCGATTACCTTTTGCCCAAGGGCCCGATAGTTCACATTCTCAATGCAGACGGTGAAGTTACCCAGGTTTATGAATCTGATGCAAGCGAGGTCACGGGCGAAATGGTTGTGCTTACAAACGAAAACACTGCTTCTGCAGGCGAGCTTTTCACCTCCGCGCTCCGCGATTATGAAAAAGCAACTCTTATTGGCACGAAAACATATGGAAAGGGCTGCGGCCAGAGCTTCCACCCCCTTTCTAACGGCGGATATATTACGATAACATCCTTCCTTTATAATCCTCCGTTTGGCGAAAATTACGACGGTGTCGGCATTTACCCAGATATTGAGGTAGAGCTGCCCGAAGAATATAAAAATACAAACACACTTCTCATTCCGCAGGAAAGCGATACACAGCTCCGCGCGGCAATTGCAGAACTCACAAAATAAATTACACTTAATTTAAGGAGATTTTATATCATGGCAAAACAGATCACATCCGTAACAGAAGCAGGTTATAAAAAGCTTAAAGACGAACTTGATTATTTGAAAAACGTGAAACGTAAAGAAGCGGCTGCCCGCGTTGGCGAAGCGCGCTCCTACGGCGACCTTTCCGAAAACAGCGAATACGATGACGCAAAGAACGAGCAGGCAAAGGTTGAAGCGCAGATTGCCGAGCTCGAAGAAACTATCGCTCACGTTAAAATCGTTAACCACGAGGATATCAACACAAACGTTGCAAACATCGGTCTTACTGTAAAGGTTCTTTACATCGAAGACGATGATGAAGTTGAATACAGCCTCGTTGGTTCCCGCGAAGTTGACGTTCTCAACAACAAGATTTCCGATCAGTCCCCCATCGGTAAAGCTATTATGGGCACAAAAGCAGGCGATATCATCACTGTTGAAATTCCCAACGGCTCTATCAAGCTCAAAATTCTCGACGTAAGAAAGACAGAAAACTAAAAAATATTTCAGGAGAACTTAAATGAAAGACGCAGTAAATAACGTAACAGAAGAAATGACCCAAGAAAAGCTCAGCGAAATTTTGCAGGTTCGCCGCGATAAGCTCGCAGCGCTCAAAGAAGCAGGCAAAGACCCGTTTGAAATCGTAAAATACGACGTAACGGCAAACTCCGCTGAAATTTTCGCAAACTTTGAAGCAATGGAAGGCAAAGAGGTTTCCGTTGCGGGCAGAATGATGAGCCGCAGAGTTATGGGTAAGGCTTCCTTTGCTCATATAGCAGACGCTACGGGCAAAATTCAGGCTTATGTAAAACGCGACGATGTCGGCACAGACGATTACGCAGATTTCAAAAAATGGGATATCGGCGATATCATCGGCATTACGGGCGTTGTTTTCAAAACGCAGACAGGCGAAACCTCTATCCACGCTCACAGCATAAAGCTTCTTGCAAAATCCTTGCTCCCTCTCCCTGAAAAATTCCACGGTCTTAAAGATACAGATCTTCGCTACCGTCAGCGCTACGTTGACCTTATCGTAAACCCAGAGGTTCGCGATACGTTTGTTAAACGTTCCCAGATTCTTAAAGAAGTTCGCGCATACCTCGACAGCAAGGGCTTCCTTGAAGTTGACACGCCTATCCTTCTCCCTATAGAGATCGGCGCTTCCGCTCGTTCTTTCAAAACACACCACAACACGCTCGATATGGATATGTACCTCCGTATTGAAACAGAGCTTTACCTCAAGCGCCTTATTGTCGGCGGTATGGATAGAGTTTACGAGGTTGGCAGAATCTTCCGTAACGAGGGTATGGATACAAAGCACAACCCCGAATTTACAACGGTTGAGCTTTACCAGGCTTTCACAGATTACCACGGCATGATGGACCTTGTTGAAGAGCTTTACAAGCAGCTCGCAGAAAGGGTTTGCGGCTCGCTCGTAATCACATATCAGGGCAAGGAAATCGACCTCGGCAAATGGGAAAGACTCACTATGGTTGAAGCCGTTAAGAAATACTCCGGCTGCGACTATAACGACTGGGCAACAGACGAGGATGCTCGCGCTTGCGCTAAAGAGCACCACGTTGAAGTTCCCGAAAACGCAACGAAGGGCACAGTTCTTGCAGAGTTCTTTGATGCATTCGTTGAAGAAAAGCTCATTCAGCCCACGTTTATCTACGACTACCCCGTTGAAAACAGCCCTCTTGCAAAACGCAAGCCCGGAAACCCCGCTTTCACGGAAAGATTTGAATACTTCATCAACGCAACAGAGTTTGGCAACGCTTTCAGCGAGCTTAACGACCCCATCGACCAGAAGGAACGCTTTGAAAAGCAGGTTGCGGCAAAGCTTGCGGAAGACCCGAACAGCAAAGCTCAGGTGGACTACGACTTCATCACGGCTCTTGAATACGGTATGCCCCCCACGGGCGGCCTCGGCTTCGGTATCGACCGTCTTGTAATGCTCCTTACAGACTCCGCTTCCATCCGCGACGTACTCCTTTTCCCCACGATGAAGCCCATTGACTAAATAATAAAGCCACAGCCCCTGCTTGAAAGAGCAGGGGCTGTTTAGATGCGGAATATTGACAAAGAATGCCGTGTATGATATAATCTGTATATAAATTCGAATGGTGCTGTAATTAAGAAGATTTATCAATACAAGAAATAGAATGGTTTTCTGTTGGAGCAGAGTCAGGACTATACTCTCCATGGGGTGGAGTTTATGTTTCGACAAAACTGGATTTTGAAGCTTGGGGCAAAGAACTAG
>JAFTNI010000215.1 GCA_017451975.1 Clostridia bacterium | reverse complement strand
GATGCGCCGATGGAATTAAGGTAAGCCACCATTTCGGAAATCACGCTGATACCGCTGAGCTCTTCTACGTTTTCCTTTGTGAAGATACCGCCGAGTGCGTTGTTTACAGCGGAAAGTATTTCCACGCGCTTAATGGAGTCTATGCCGAGGTCTGCTTCAAGCTCCATGTCGCCATCTATCATATCTGTGGGGTACCCTGTCTTTTCCGCGATTGCCTCTGTAAGTATTGCGTACATATCAGCCGTAGGTTTTGCGGCAGGTGCTGCTTTCGCTTCGCTGGCAGTTGCAGGTTCTGCTACAGGGGCAGATGCGCCGATGGAATTAAGGTAAGCCACCATTTCGGAAATCACGCTGATACCGCTGAGCTCTTCTACGTTTTCTTTTGTGAAGATACCGCCGAGAGCATTATTTACGGTGGAGAGTATTTCCACACGCTTGATGGAGTCTATACCGAGGTCTGCTTCAAGCTCCATATCACCATCGATCATATCTGTGGGGTAACCCGTCTTTTCCGCGATTGCTTCTGTAAGTATCGCATACATATCCGTTGCAGGTTTTGCAGGCACATCTGCGGTAACAGCCTTGGGTGCGGCAACTTCTACGGTAACGGGTGCTTCTACGGGAGTGGAAACTATGGGAGCGGGAGCTTCCGTTTTGGGTACATAAATCTCTGCCTTGGGCGCAGGCTTTTCAACCTTGGGGGCGGGCACGGAAATCGCCGCAGGAGCAGACGTAACGGCAGGCTTCGTTGCAGCAGGCACCGTTATAGGTGTACCCGTTGCATTGCCGAAGTAAGCCTCCAAAGCTCTCATCGAATTATTCTGGAACATTGTAACGCAATTCAGAACGTTTTCTTTTTCCTTCTCTGCGCTCACCTTAGAGAGCATATCCGATGCCGCCTGCATCTGGTGTGTCTGAACGTCCATAAACTTACTGAATACTTCCGCATTGGCAGAATATGCGCCTGCTGCGGGAGCGGCTGTTTTTATTTCCATGGGCTTTACTACCTCTTTCACAACTTCTACTTCTTTTACAACTTCAACTTCTTTTATAATCGTCTTGGGCTCCTGCGCTTTCTTCATAATATCTATAATTCTCTGGTCGGGAAGAAGCGCATCGTCCATTGCCTTTTTGTGAGCAGGCAAAACAAAGCTCTTCATTTTTACTGTGTATGTGGTTTTGCTCTTTTTAGGTATAAGGTCTTCATCGTGGGGCGCACGGTAGGGGTCGTCTTTTACGTTTACGCCAAGCACCGCGAGCTGCGCCATAGCAAATTCCAGCTGCTCTGCAGTATTCTTATCCTTTTCGGGGCAAAGGGAAACAGACGTGTAATCCTTGCCGGCAAGACAATCGCGAAGAAGACCTGTAAGCACCTTGCCGTTGCCTACTTCCACGAAAATACGGGAGCCATCGGCATAAGCCTTTTCTGCGGCAGTGCGGAAAAGAACGGGCTGAAGGAGCTGTTTTTCAAGCAAATCTGCAATTTCTTCCGTATATTTTTCACCTGTAGCATTTGCGTAAACATTGCCGCCCGCTTTGCCGAAGGTCATACCGTCGAGGTATGCGCGGAACGCTTCAGACGCTTCTTTCATATAGGGGCTGTGGAAGGCACCCGAAACCTTAAGGCGAACCGCCTTTATTCCCTTTTCTCCAAGCTTTGCTTCCAACGCGGTAACGCCTTCGGCACTGCCGGAAACAATCGTTTGTGTGGCGCTGTTTTCGTTGGCAATATATATATTCGGTATATCCTTGCATACCTCGGCAAGTGTTGACTTATCTGTCATGCAAGCCGCCATAGCAACGTCGGGGTTGGATTTACCCATAAGTGTGCCGCGCACCTTTGCCATAGAAATAAGCGTTTCATAATCCATCGCGCCGTCTGCCCAAAGAGCCACAAGCTCGCCAAAGCTATGGCCTATAAAGGAATCTGCCTGCAAACCGCGTCTGTTCGCGATAGCATATAAGCCTGCCTCTGTAGCGGCGAGCACGGGTTGTGTGTTTGAGGTGCGGTTGATAGCGCTCTGTGCTTCGCTCCATTCCTCTTCGGTGAGCGCTTTGGGGTAGATGATTTCAGAAACGGGCGCCTCACCGTTTTTCAGCAACACGTTATCGGCTTTTCCTATAGCAACGCGAAGCTCGGGATAGTTTATTGTAGCTTCGGAAAGCATATTTACCGCCTGAGTGCCCTGACCGGGGAAAAGCACCGTAACCTTGCCTTCAACAGTTTTACTGTTATAGGCAATTCCCTTCTGTGTAAAGGAATCTGCATTATTCTTTTTAAGAAGCTCGAGCGCCACCGTGCATTTTTCAGCCGCTTCTTCGGGGGTTTTTGCTACGAAAGCAAGTTTATGTTTACCCGCGCCTGCGTTTTCATAGCGGTATTTATCTTCATAGAATGCTACGGGAGCAGAAGCAAGAGCGTTAATTTTTTCAATAAGCGCTTCTTTGCTCTCTGCCGTGAAGAGCACGCCCGTGGGTGCCGCGCCCACGCGGTATGCGCCGCTGTGCTCGCCTTTATATTCTTCAAGAACAACGTGGAAGTTTGTGCCGCCAAAGCCGAATGCGCTTGCACCAGCGCGGCGTATAGGTTGTTCGTCGTTTACAATCCACGGCTGGGATTTTTTAAGTACTGTCAAGCGGCTATCGATAAGCGCGGAGTTGGGATTTTCCATATTAATGGAATTAGGAAGAACCTTGTGGTGCAAAGCAAGCGCAACCTTCATGCAACCTGCTATACCCGCCGCCAAGCGCATATGACCAACCTGGCTTTTTACAGAGCCGATAACGGTTTTTCTCTTCTCACTCTTCGGGAAAGCTGCGATAACAGAGCTGACCTCGCAAGCATCGCCTGCGGCAGTGCCCGTGCCGTGTGCCTCCAAAAGGCCTATGGTATCCATATCTACACCGCTGTTTTCGTATGCGCGGTTGAGCGCACGCACCTGGCCTTCTTTGCTTGGTGCATAAATGCTCTTTGCGCGACCGTCGGAGGAAGAACCGCTTCCGCAGATAACTGCGTAGATTTTGTCGCCGTCACGCTCTGCATCGGAAAGTCTTTTAAGAACCATTATGCCCACACCGTCGCCGATTATCATACCGTCTGCGCTTGCATCGACGGGCTTGATCTTGCCTGTTTTGGAGCAAGCGGGAGTTTTTGTGAAGGAAAGGTAAGAAACAGGAGAATTATCGAGGTTCGCGCCGCCGCAAAGCATAATATCCATATTTCCGCTTACAAGCTCGTCAACGGCAAATTTAACAGCACCGAGAGATGCACCGCAAGCAGCGTCTACAGAGCATGACGTGCCGCCAAGGTCGAAACGGTTTGCAATACGTCCTGCAACAACGTTGGGAATGTATCCTGGGTTATCGTCTTCGGACCATTCGTGCTGTGTCTGGAGGAATTTTTCAACAATAAGATCTGCCGCTTCTTCGGGAACGCCGTTGTTCACGAGTATCTTGCGAATGTTAAAGCGCTGTGTACGGCAATGGAGGCTGAAAACATGGCTTGCCGTGCCCGCAGACATAATAACACCTGTTTTTTCCCTGTTGAAGGGGCGAGCGTTTTTGCCGTAATATCCCGCATCCATAAGCGCCTGGCGGGCAACTACAAGACCGAAGAGCTGTTCAACCGCCGTGTGCTCCATTACCTTAGGGGAAATACCGAATTCCTTGGTATCGAACTCTATGGGACCGGACTGACCGCCCATTTTGCAGTAGCTTACGTCGGGCACGTTCGGGTCGGGGTTGTAGAATTCCTCCTGTTTCCAGAATTCGGGCTCAACTTCTTTTATAGAGTCCTTGCCCTCTACAATATTCTGCCAATACTGTGTAAAATCCATGGCGCCGGGGAATACACACCCCATGCCAATAATTGCAACTTTTTCCTTCATATATAATTCTCCTTGTATCACTGTATCAAAAATATAAAATCAGAATTTGCGGAACCGTTCGTAGCGTTCCTTTGCGATATATTCCGGGGGCATTCCGTCGTAGCGTCTGAGGAAGTCCAGAATAGCGCTGTGCATAACAGCGGAAATTTTATCTGCCGTTTCGGCGGTTGCACCGCCGAATTCGGGAATAATGCGTTCAATAATATTAAGATCGTACAAATCCTGTGCTGTAAGCTTCATAAGGTTTGCGGCCTCCTCTGCTCTGCCTTCCGTTTTCCAAAGAATAGCAGAATAGCCTTCGGGAGAGAGGATAGCATACGTGGAGTTTTCAAGCATCCAAACCTCGTTGCCTGCGGCAATTGCCAGCGCACCGCCGCTTCCGCCCTCACCTATGAGAATACAGAGCGTGGGAACCTTCAAGCCAGCCATAGTCATTATAGATTCTGCTATTGCATTTCCCTGACCGCGCTCCTCTGCGTCGATGCCGCAGAACGCGCCCGAGGTATTGATAAGAGCGATAACGGGTCTGCCAAACTTTTCTGCCTGCTTCATAAGGCGTATAGCTTTGCGATATCCCTCAGGCTTCGGCATACCGAAATTGCGGTGGAAGCGCTCCTGCAGCGATTTACCGCGCAGGTTCGCAAGAACCGTTACGGGCTGATCGTTCAAAAGAGCAAGCCCGCCGATAAGCGCGTGGTCATCGCCAAAGCATCTGTCGCCGTGAAGCTCTCTGAAATCCTCAAAAACTCTTTCTATATAATCCATCGCCGTTGCGCGGTCGCCGCTGCGCACCATTTTCACCTTTTCCCAAGCGCTCTTTCCTTTTTCCGTTTGTGTGGGTGCATCGCCGTGGTTAAGCTTTCTGCTGTGTCTTCTGAGGTAATGGTGCTCGCGCTGAACGGGGTGTGCATAAAGCAAATAATGTAATGTATTTTTAAGCGTGTGGCGTTTCACAACACGGTCTACCATGCCATGCTCCAGCTGGAACTGTGCCGTTTGGAAACCGTTCGGCAAAGCCTGACCTATCGTCTGCTGAATAACACGGGGGCCCGCAAAGCCTATTCTTGCATTAGGCTCTGCAAGTATAACGTCCGCCAGCGTCGCGAAGCTCGCCGTAACGCCGCCCATCGTAGGGTCTGTAAGCACAGAGCAGTAGAAAAGACCCGCATCTGAATGGCGCTTTACCGCTGCCGACGTTTTTTCCATCTGCATAAGGGAAACTATGCCCTCCTGCATTCTTGCGCCGCCCGAGCAGCAGAAGAGGATTACGGGCAGCTTTCTTTCCGTAGCGCGTTCAAACGCACGCGTAATTCTTTCGCCCATAGCGTGGCCCATACTGCCTATCATGAAGTTTGGGTCACATACGCCTATAACGGTTTCGTGCCCGCCTATCTTACCGTAGCCCACTGTAACCGCTTCCGTATTTCCGCTTTTTTCGCGTGCCGCGATAAGCTTTTCACGGTAGCCAGGCGTTTCCAAAGGGTCGCAAATGCCTACGTCCTCAAACCAAGGCTCAAATTCGCCGTCATCCAGCACCATAAGAAGCCTTTCCTTTGCGCCGACGGGCAGGTATGCACCGCATTTCGGGCAAATATAATATCTGTGAAAAACCTCGTTCCCGGTATATGTGCTTTTGCATTTGGAGCAGCTTACCTTAACGTTTTCAAGGTTAACGTTTGCCAAAGCTCCCCCGGGGTAACCTATTGTTTTATGTCTTTTTTTCCAAAGTATGGACATATTAATTCTCCTATCCCAGCTGCCCTACATCAGACAGCTCCAGTGTATAATCCTTATCTGCAGAACAGAAGCTAAGGGTGTAACCCTCGCAGGGCGTATGCTGCAAGCAGTATATGCACGCCCTTTTTTCAAGAACGCTGAACGAGCCCAAATCCTCGCTCAATCCTTTTCCGGCGCGTTTCAAATAACTTTCTTTGCCGGTCCAAATCTCGTAGAAGCGTTCTGCCGTATTCAGGCTGCTCTGCCACACATATTCCTGCTCGTCACGTGTAAAGCAGATTTCTGCTATCATACGCATATCCGTATCGGTGTTATGCCGCTGTACGTCTATGCCGACTTCACCTTCCCCGAAAGCAATTACCACGTAATTGCCCGAATGGGAAAGATTGAAGTATACCCCTTCCATGTTCTTTATATAAGGCTTTCCGTATCGATTTTTTTCTATTTGAAAATCATCCGTTCCCAACGCGATTTTCAGTAATGCGTCTGCCGCTACGCAACGCAGCTTATCTTCATATCTTATATATCGGTCTGCCCTGCGTTTTCTTTCCTCCGAAGCATTTTTGTAAAGGCTTTCGTAAACTTTCCCGTCTGCACGGGATATATCCACGCATATTATGCGGGTCATGTATTTTCCTCGGCAAGGCTGCTCTTGCGTATCATATCAAAAACCTGATCGTGGCTGATAGGCCTGAAATAGAGGTAACCCTGGCCGTAATGGCAACCCGCGCTTTTTGCAAATTCGTCTTGCTCCTTGGTTTCAATGCCCTCGCACACAACGTCGGCGCCCAAATCAATAAACAGGTCTACAAGTGCGCGGAATGCGGCTTTTCCTTCGTCGCTCTGCGCCTTCATAAGAACGGAGCGATCTATCTTTACAATATCAAGCGGATAATTAAG